>NZ_DATLXO010000081.1:0-33966 GCF_035575815.1 Iamia sp. | reverse complement strand
GCAGCGGGCCCGGCCCCAGGCGACCCGCCTCGAAGCGAACCCGGTGTTGGCCGCCCATGTCGAGGCGAGGTTGCGGGCGAAGGACTCGCCGATGACGATCGCAGTCGAGCTGGCCCGGGGCTGCTACCCCGGCCTCGGCGGCGCAACGGTGTCCCATGAGACGATCTACACCGCGATCCACGCCCAAGGGCGCCGGGGGTTGCCCAAGGGGCTCCATGCCGGGTTGCACCGGCGGCGCCGGTGCCGCAAGCACCGCCCCGCCCCTGGTCAGGGCACCCCGAAGGCCAACGGGCCGTTGGGGGAGTTCAACCTGATCGGCACCCGACCCGCCGAGGCCAACGGGCGCGAGGTGGTCGGCCACCTCGAGGGCGACTTGATCATCGGGGCGTTCAACCGGTCCGCGTTGGTGACCGTGTTCGACCGGGCCAGCCGGTACCTGTGGCTCGCCGATCTCCCCGAAGGCCACGGCGCGGAGGCCACCCTCGGGGCGCTGATCGAGGTCGTCGATCGGATGCCTCTCAACCTCCAGTTGAGCCTCACCTGGGACCAGGGCCGGGAGATGGCGGCCCATGCTCTGCTCACCGCAGCGACCGGCATCGACGTGTACTTCGCGGAGCCGCACTCGCCGTGGCAGCGCCCCACCAACGAGAACGGCAACGGCCTCATCCGCCGCTACGTCGGCAAGGGCACCAACCTTCGCGTCTTCCGAGACCAGGACCTGCGCGCCATCGAGCACCGCATCAACACCATGCCCCGACGCAGCCTCCGCTGGGCCACCGCCCACGACGTCTACACTGCCGCTACGTCGCGTTGGACCGGTTGAACTCGCCCATACACCGTGTCTGATGCTGCGTTCAGCCAGAACGGCATGGGCTGGACGACGGTCTCCGAAGCCATCCTCGGCGGCTTGGACGGCGACACCATGGCCGCTCTCAACGAGCGGGTGTCGATCAACGGGGAGGACATCGAGAGCGTCGCCCGCGACTACCTCGAGGGCCGGGGCCTGCTCGGCTGAACACGCTGGTCCCGCAGCTCATACGCGATGACCGGTTCGGACTGCCCCTGTCGCAGCGTTGGCCGCGAGGACGGACGACGTCGATCGTGGCTCGCTGGATCCGCTGTCACAGGGTCCCGGTAGGGTCGGGTCCTGCAGCTTCCCCCGTTGACATCACGACCACGGAGGACTGTCATGGCTCTCACCGAGCGCAGCCGCTCAGCCCTGTACCAGGGGCTGGGCACCATCATCGACGACGAGGAGGCGGTCCGCGAAGTGCTCTCCCACTTCCCAGCACGCGACGTCGAGGAACCCGTCACCAAAGACCACCTTCGCGCCGAGATGGCCGAGCTCCGCGCCGAGCTTCGCGCCGCGATCCGGGACCTCGACCACCGGATGGCAGCCGGGTTCGCCGCCGCCGACCAGCGGATGACGACCGGGTTCGCGGAGACACATCGACTCATCGAGGCCCGAGCCCGAGACGCGCAGCGGTGGACGATCGGCACCATGATCGCCCTCATGGCCGTCATCGTGGCCGCCCTGACCGCCCTCTCGTAGCCACCACACCCGCACCGAGGCGAGCCGCAGCTCCCTTGGCCCACACCGTCGGCGCCGAGCGGTGCCAGCTCGTGGATGACTCGCCCACCGCCGCTGTCGTAGGGCTTCGGTAGGGTCGGTTTCGCAGCTTCCCCCGTTGACATCACGACCACGGAGGACTGTCATGGCCCTGACCGAGCGCAGCCGCTCAGCCTTGTACCAAGGGCTGGGCACCATCATCGACGACGAGGAGGCGGTCGGCGAAGTGCTCTCCCACTTCCCAGCACGCGACGTCGAGGAACCCGTCACCAAAGACCACCTTCGCGCCGAGATGGCCGAGCTCCGCGCCGAGATGGCCCAGCTCCGCGCGGAGGTTCGCGCCGAGCTCCGGGACCTCGACCAGCGGATGGCAACCGGGTTCGCCGCCGCCGATCAGCGGATGGCGAGCCACGCCGCCGCGACACATCGACTCATCGAGGCCCGAGCCCGAGACGCGCAGCGGTGGACGATCGGCACCATGATCGCCCTCATGGCCGTCGTCGTGGGTGCCCTGACCGCCCTGTCATAGCCACCACACGCGCACCGGACGCGAGCGGCTCCCCCGTCACACGGCCGATTCGCATCGAGGCGCTCGAGCGTGCGGGTCTGGTCCCTGCGACGATGGTCCATCCCGGGGCCGCACCCGGGGCCATCCCCAGCGCGCGTCGCCCTGGTCAGGGCCGAAATCGACCTTGTCGACATTCGAGGGTTGAGGGGTCGTCGAGCGGGTATGCCACGGGCTTCCGCCGGGCTGGACTCCCCCCCTTCTGGCCCGGCGGACTCTTCTCAGGTTCCACCCTCCTGGTGGTCCGCCCGGTTGAGCGCACGACGCTCCGGGCCCGGCGGCGCAACGAGGGCCGGCCCCCTCAGCGGGCGGGGTCAGCCGGCCCGGGCGGGGCGGCGGCCGGCCCACGGCACGGCCGTCTCGAGCTGCGCCGCCACGCGGATCAACACGTCCTCACGGGCCGGGGCCCCCACCAGCTGCATGCCGATCGGCACGCCGTCGCCGCTCTCGGCGAGGGGCACCGAGATCGCCGGCTGCCCGGTGATGTTGAACGCGGCGGTGAAGGCCACGAGCGGCGTCGCGCGCAGCAGACCGGCCAGCGGGTTCTCCGGCGTCGCTGCGAACTGGCCCAGGGTCGGCGGCACCTCGGGCATCGTGGGGGTCAGCAGCAGGTCGAAGCCGTCGACCTCCCACCAGCTGATGATCGCCCGCGCCGCGACGTGCAGGCCCTCGACGCCGGCCAGGTACTGCGCGGCGGTGACGCTCCGGCCCATCTCGGCGACGGCCCACGTGCCGGCCTCGACGCCATCAGGGGTGACGGGCTCGCCGATCATCTCGCCGATGCGGTCGAGCTCGCGAGCCGTCCACGCCCCGAAGCAGGTGAGGAAGTGGGCGAGGGTGGCCCCGTCGGCCAGGCCGGCGGGGAAGGCCGGCTCGACCCGGTGGCCGAGATCCGAGAGCGTCTGGGCGGTGCGCTCGACCGCCGCGGTGATCTCGGGGTCCGACACGGCCGAGCCGTCGGGCGCCTCGGCCACCCACCCGATGCGCAGCGACCCCGGATCGGCACCGACCTCGGCGAGGAACGGACGGGCCGGCGGCGCCGCCCAGTACGGGTCGCCCACGCCGGGCCCGGCGACGGCGTCGAGCAGGGCGGCAGTGTCGCGGACGCTGCGGGTCACGGCGAGGCGACCCACGAGCCCGGCCCAGGCCTCCCCCACTGCGGGGCCGACCGGCACCCGCCCGCGCGACGGCTTGAGGCCCACGAGCCCGCAGGCGCTGGCCGGGATGCGGATCGAGCCACCACCGTCACCGGCGTGGCCGAAGGGCACGATCTCGGCCGCGACCGCCGCCGCCGAGCCGCCGCTGGAGCCACCCGGGGTGCGGGTGAGGTCCCACGGGTTGTGGGTCGGGCCGTAGGCCTCGGGCTCGGTCGAGGGGACCAGCCCCAGCTCAGGGGTGTTGGTCTTGCCGATCACGACGAGCCCGGCGGCGCGAAAGCGCGTCGCGAGGGTGTCGTCGGCGGGCGCCACGTACGCGCGGTCGCGCAGGACCTTGGTGCCCATGTGCAGCGGCAACCCCGCCGAGGTGCCGTCGAGGTCCTTGAGCACGAACGGCACGCCCCGGAACGGACCGTCGGGCAGCTCGCCCTCGGCCTCGCGCGCCGCGTCGTCGTAACGGGGGTGGATGATGGCGTTGAGCTCGCCGTTCAACGCCTGGGCCCGCTCCACGGCGACGCCGACCAGCTCGGCCGCGCTGACCTCCCCGGAGCGGACCAGCTCGGCCTGGGCGGTGGCATCGAGGGTGTGCAGATCGTCCATCAGCGGCGACGTTAGGCCCGCGCCGCAGCGCCCGCTCGCGGCGCCCGCTCGGTGAGGTGCGGCGCGAGCGAGCTATGGGCCTCCCCACCGCCATGGCTCCCCTCGGCGGTGCGGTGCCCTCGGGTTCATGCCGGAGCCCTATCGGGCAGGGGTAGAGGCGGCGGCGCCGGGTAGACCTTGTCGATCCAGGGGCCGCCCGACCCCTGCTCACCTCCGAGGCCCGTCGCCGGCCGGCACCCCGTGTCCGGCTCACCCCCCCCCGAACAAGATGGGAGATCCGCTGAGCCCGCTGCCACCACCCCCGCCGACGCCGCCGCCGCCATCCTCGCCCCCGGAATCGTGGCCGCCCCACGCGACGCCTGCCGGCCGTCCCGCCTTCCCGCCCGTCCCACCGGGGTGGGATCCCCATGGCCGCGACCCCACCCCCCGGCCGGGGCCCGGGGCCGGGCTGGTGGTCGGACTGGTCGCCGGCGTCACCGCCCTCCTGCTCCTCGTCGGCGGGGTCACCTTCTGGCTCGTCGCCGACGACAGCGACGGCGACGACCGGGCGGAGCGCACCACGACCGAGCCCGAGCGGGCCACCACCAGTGAGGAGCAGGGCACGCCGTCGACGCAGAGCCCGACGACCGGGGACGGGAGCCCGACCACCACCGAGGACAGCACGGCGACGACCGACCCCGACGAGGACCGCGACCCCGTCGTGGTCCCCGCCGACGCCCCGCCCCCACGGCTGGTGGACGCATCGACCATCCAGCTGCCCGGCGTCGGCCCCCTCATCGGCACCATCCCCGTCGAGGTCGAGGCGGGTGAGGTGGTCGACATCGCCGTGCGCCTCGAGGCCAGCACGAACCTGGGCATCATCTCGGCCGCGGACGACGAAGCCCGGACGACCGTTCAGATGTGGTCGTCGCCCGACGACCTGGAGGCCAGCTGGGACGGCGGAGAGGCCGGTGTGATCACCGGCGCGGAGTGGAACGCCGACGAACCCCTCGAGGGCGGGGTCTACGTCTTCCGGGTGATCAGCCGGGACACCAGCGGCACCTTCGAGCTGCGGTTCTTCGGCACCCAGTAGCGCCCGGCAAGCGGTGGCTCAGGGGGCCAGCGGGGACGTCGACTCGGCGCGCGCCCGGCTGCGACCACAGCGCCCGTCGAGCAGCGACTCAGGGGGCCAGCGGGGTCGTCGGCTCGGTGTGGGAACCGGGGCGGTGCAGCAGCCAGGCTGCGAGCACGCCGCCGACCGCTCCGAAGACGTGCCCGGACCACGAGATGCCGGGCCGGGGCAGCACGCCCCAGAGGATGCCGCCGTAGACGAACAGGGTCAGGGCCCCGCCGGCCAGCCAGAGCAGGTTTCGGGCGAAGACGCCCCGGACCACGAGGTAGGTGAGGAAGCCGAACACCAGCCCGCTGGCGCCGATGTGGACCGAGGTGCTCGACGCCACGAGCCACGTGCCAAGGCCGCTCACCAGACCGACGATGACCGCCACCCGCACGAAGCGCCCGATGCTGCCGCTGGCGATGGCCCCGCCCATGATCACGAACGGGATGGTGTTGGCCAGCAGGTGTCCGAACCCGCGGTGCAGGAACGGGGCCAGCACGATGCCGAGCAGGCCCCGGGTGCTGCGGGGCCGGACACCCCAGCGGTCGAACTCCGTGCCGGGGACCAGGTCGACGAGCTCGGCCGCCCACATCACCGCGACCACCACCGAGACGACGACGAAGGGGCGGAGCAGCTCGGCCATCGGGGTGTCGACGTCCGCTGCGCTCGATTGCTCGGGGAGGGCCACGGCGCCATGATCGCGCCCGCGGCCGCTCCCCATGGCGCGGACGTGGCAGGGTCGAGCGAGCACACCGTCGACGAGAGGACCGGACAGTGAGCGACAAGTGGTGGTGGGACCTCACCGAGGGCCGGGCCGTGACCAGCGCCGAGCGACCCCGCGACGCGGAGGTGCTCGGCCCCTATGACACGCGCCAGGCGGCCGAGGACTGGAAGGCCACCAGCGAGGCCCGCAACGAGGCCTGGAAGGACGAGGACGAACGTTGGGAAGGCGACGACCGGGGCGGCACCGGCGCCGACCCCGGTGCCGGCGGCGACTGACCCTCGGGGCGGCGGTCAGCGGGAGCGGAGGACGAGGCCCCGGTAGGAGTCGCGGAAGCCGGCGGCGCGGAGCAGCTCGGCGGCGGGGGTGTCGCGGGCGGGCTCGCCGTCGACCTTGGTGATCTCGACCGATCGACGTCGCCCGGAGCGCACCAGCGAGACGATGCCGTCGACCCAGCGGGCATCGCCCCCTTGGTCAGCTCCGGCGTCGGCCGGGCCGGCACGGCCGTCGCCGGCACCGTCGTCGGGACGGCCGGCGGCGCCGGGGAACAGGTTGACGCTGCGCCCGCCACGCTCGAGGTAGGCCACCGGGCGCCCGTCGACCAGCACCACGTGGGCCCCGGCCGCACGGGCCGGACGCCCCGGCGATGCCGGCCAGGGCAGGGCCGCGCCGTAGGGCTGGGCCGGGTCGGTGGCGGCCAGCACGACGGGGACGGCGACGGGATCGTCGTCGCCGTCTCCGCCTTCGTCCCACCCGTGGACCCCCGGGTAGGGATCGTCGGCCGTCCAGCCCCGGTCGCCGGCGGGGATCGGATCGAACGACGCCCGACCGTCTGGCCCGGTCGGCGCAATGTCCAGCGATTCATCCCCCATGGGAGGGACGTGGATCCAGGGTTCGTCGGGGTCGGGGTCGGGGTCGGGATCGGGTGGGGGGGCCCCGGGGGCACCGCCACGGACGGGGCGGCGCTCGGAGATCGGGTCGCGCTCGGCGCGGAGGCGATCGACGGCGCCGGGCAGGGCGAACTGGGCGGCCCCGAGGCCGGCGACGAAGTAGCCGCGGCGCACCGTGCCCTTGTCCTCCATGGCCCGCAGCACCGGGTACACACCGGCGAAACCACCCTCGACACCCTCGGCCAGGGCCGCCTCGCGGGTGAGCACGCCGTGGCGCTCGAGCAGCTGGCGGGCCCGGGCCAGCGCCGCCTCGCTGGGGCTGGGCGTCGGCTCGCGCAGCGGGGCGACGAGCGACCAGCGGCCCCCGGCCGACGGCGGGCCGAGGCGGGTCAGGCGACCGGGGCGGGGGCGACCGGCCCGCGCCCGGGACCCGGCCGACGGTCCCTTGGCCCCCTTGGCCCGGGACCCCACGTAGGCCCGCAGCGGGGCGAGGGTGTCGTTGGTGACCTCGCCGGCCCACACCAGGTCCCACAGCGCGCCCAGCAGCGAGGCGTCGTCCCCGGCCAGCTCGGCGTCGACCACGGCCTGCTGCAGGTCGGGCCAGAACGTGGCGCCCCGGGCGCCGAGGTGGCTCCGTAGCACCTCGTGCACCGCCCCCGACGGCGCCGACTCGACATCGACCTCGGGCACGAGGAGCCCCAGCTCGTCACGGAAGACGAGCCGCACCCGACCGTCGCCCGAGCCGATGGCCCCGGCCCCGACCCACACCACCTCGCCCGCCGCGGCCAGGGCGTCGAGATCGGCGGGGCGGTAGCTCTCGAGGCGGGCCGGCAGCACGTCGGACTCGAGCACCGACGCGGGGATCGGCGCCCCCTGGATCACCCCCAGCGCCTCCACCAGGCCGTCGATGCCCCGCCGGGGTAGGCCGACCCCCTGCCACACAGGCAGGAAGCGGGCCAGGGCGTCGGCCTCGACGGGCTCGACCTCGCGCCGCAGGGCGGCGAGCGACCGGCGACGGATCCGGCGCAGCACGTCGTTGTCGCACCACTCGCGCTCGACGCCGCCGGGCCGGAACTCGCCGTTGACGACCCGGCCCTGCGAGGCGAGGTCGGCCAGCGCGGCGACGACCCGGGGCTCGTCGACAGCGTAGCGGCGGGCCACGTCGCGGGGCAGGAACGGCCCGTGGGTGCGGGCGTGGCGGGCGACGAGGTCGTGCAGCGGGCGCTCGACCGGGTCGGTGAAGGCGGACGGGAGACCCACGGGCACGGCGCAGCCCAGCGCGTCGCGCAGGCGGGCGGCGTCGTCGGCCGCGGCCACGCGGGCCTCGCCGGCCACACCGACGCGCATGGCGCGTCGCTCAGCCACCAGGGTGTCGACCCACGTCTCGACGGTGTCCACCACCGCGTCCTCGTCGCGCTCGGGCGGCGGCCACGCGACGGGTTCGGTGGAGACCTCCACCGGCGGCGTCGCCGGCCACTCGTCCGCACCGGGCACGGCGTTGGGCGATGCTGCGCCGGCCGGTGCAGCCGCCGCGTCGGAAGCGTGCGCCTCGCTCCCGTCGGGCGGGACGGTGGCCACCGCCGGGAGGATGTCCGTCACCATACCGGCGGCGCCCGGGGCCGGCCCGGTCGGCTCCACCGGGTTCACGGCCGGGGCGGCGGTGCGCTCGGCGGCGAGGCGGGCGCGGCGGGCGTCGCCGTCGGGGTCGGCGCGTCGGGCCAGCTCGGCGACGGTGAGGGGGCCGAGCGTGCGGACCAGGTCGTGCAGCTCGTCGGGGTCGCGGGCGGGCGCCTTGCCGTCGAGGTGCTGGAGCGAGCGTTCGACCTCGTCGAGGACCTCGACGTCGAGCAGGTCGCGCAGCTCATCGGCGCCGAGGAGCTCGGCCAGCAGGTCGCGGTCGAGGGCCAGAGCCGCGGCCCGGCGCTCGGCGAGGGGCGCGTCGCCCTCGTACATGTAGACGGCGATCCACCCGAAGAGCAGCGACTGGGCGAACGGCGACGCCTTGGGCGTGTCGACGGCGATGGCCCGGATGCGCCGGGCCCGCAGGTCGCCGAGCAGCTCACGCAGCGCAGGCACGTCGAAGACGTCGGTCAGGATCTCCCGGGTGGTCTCATAGAGGATCGGGAAGCGAGGGTGCCGGGCGGCGACGGCGAGCAGGTCGGCGGCGCGCTGGCGCTGCTGCCACAGCGGGGTGCGCCGGTCGGGGCGGCGGCGGGGCAGGAGCAGGGCCCGCGCTGCGCACTCCCGGAACCGCGACGCGAACAGCGCCGTGCCCGGCAGGTGCGTGACGATGATCTCGTCGATGTCCTCGGGGTCGACGAGCAGCTCGGTGAGGGGCAGCTCGTCGTAGGCCTCGGGGAGGCGGATCACGATGCCGTCGTCGCTCCACATGAGCTCGACCGGGGTGCCCCACCGCTCGCTGAGGCGGGCCTGGAGCACCATGGCCCACGGGGCGTGGACCCGGGCGCCGAACGGGGACAGCACGCAGATGCGCCAGTCGCCGATCTCGTCGCGGAAGCGCTCGACGACGATGGTGCGGTCGTCGGGCACCGCGCCCTCGGCGACCTGGTCGTCGATGTAGGCGAGGAGGTTGACCGCGGCCCGCTCGTCGAGGCGGTGAACCGTGCCCAGTCGCTCGAGCGCCTCGCCCCGAGGCATGTCGCGCAGGGTGCGCACCGTCTCACCCACGGCCCGGCCCAGCTCGAGGGGACGCCCCGGGCCGTCACCGTGCCAGAACGGCATCTTGCCCGGCAGCCCCGGCGCCGGGGTGACGACCACGCGCTCGGGCGTGATGTCCTCGATGCGCCACGTCGAGGCGCCGAGCAGGAAGGTCTCACCGACCCGGCTCTCGTAGACCATCTCCTCGTCGAGCTCGCCGACCCGCTTGCCGTCGGGCAGGAACACGCCGTAGAGGCCCCGGTCGGGGATGGTGCCGCCGCTCGTCACAGCCAGGCGCTGGGCGCCCTGACGCCCCCGGACCACCCCGGCGGCACGGTCCCAGACGATGCGAGGCCGCAGCTCGGCGAACTCCTCCGACGGGTAGCGCCCGGCCAGCAGGTCGAGCACTTCGTGGAAGATGCCGTCGGTGATCTCGTTGAACGGCGCCGCCCGGCGGATCAGGGCCGCGAGGTCGGTGACGGTCCACTCGTCGAGGGCGCAGAGGGCCACGATCTGCTGGGCCAGCACGTCGACGGGGTTGCGGGGGTAGCGCATGGCCTCGACCAAGCCGGCCTCCATGCGGGGCACGACGGTCGCCGCCTCGAGCAGGTCGGCCCGGTGCTTGGGGAAGATCTTTCCCCGGCTGGGCTCGCCGACCTGGTGGCCGGCGCGGCCGATGCGTTGGAGGCCACGGCTCACCGCGCCGGGCGACTCGACCTGCACCACCAGGTCGACGGCGCCCATGTCGATGCCGAGCTCGAGCGAGGACGTGGCCACCAGGCCCTTCAGCCGGCCGGACTTGAGGTCGTCCTCGATGATGAGGCGCTGCTCGCGGGCGATCGAGCCGTGGTGGGCCTTCACCAGCTCGGGCACCGGCGGCGACTCGGGCGGAGGGCCGGCCGACGGCCCGGATCCGGCGCCCGGCGGCGGCTCGGGGGCGAGCAGCATGCCGGGCGTCGAGGGCGGGTGGCCGACAGCCTCGGCGCCGGTGAAGGCCAGACCCGGGTCCTCGCCGCGGGCGATGGCGTCCTGCTCGGCGGCCAGCTCGTTGAGCCGGGTGGCCAGGCGCTCGGCCAGGCGGCGGGCGTTGACGAAGATCAGCGTCGAGCGATGGGCGCGCACCAGGTCGAGCAGCTGGGGGTGCATGGCGGGCCAGATGCTGCTTCGACGTGTCGGTCCGGCGGCAGCCGGGCCTCCAGGGTGGAGGGTGGGGTCGGCGGACGTGGATGCGGCCGAGGCCGGGCCGCTGGGCAGGCCATCGGGGCCCTCGCCGGGGACGACGGGCTGGCCCAGGTCGGCCATGTCGTCGACGGGCACGATGACCTCGATGTCGAGGACCTTGCGGCTACCGGCGTCGACGATGGTGACCGGTCGGGGCCGGCCGTCGTCGCCGAAGCCGCCCAGGAAGCGGGCGATCTCATCGAGCGGGCGTTGGGTAGCCGAGAGGCCGATGCGTTGCGGGGGACGGTAGGTGAGGGCTTCGAGGCGTTCGAGGGAGATGGCCAGGTGCGAGCCCCGCTTGGTGGCGGCCACGGCGTGGATCTCGTCGATGATCACCGCCTCCACGCCCACCAGGGTCTCGCGCACCTTCGACGTGAGCATGAGGTAGAGGGATTCGGGGGTGGTGATGAGGATGTCGGGCGGGTGGCGCTGTTGGGTGCGGCGCTCGTCGGTTGGGGTGTCACCGGTCCGCAGGGCGACGGTGGGCTCGGGACCCAGGGCCCGAACGGCGTCGGGGCCGAGCCGCTCGGCCGCGAACCGGATGCCCTTGAGCGGGCTGCGCAGGTTCTTGTCGACGTCGACGGCGAGGGCCCGCAGGGGCGAGAGGTAGACGATGCGGGTGCCCTCGACCGGCGTGCCCGTGGCGTCGACGGGTCGGGGTTGGGTCATCAGCCGGTCGATGCCCCACAGGAAGGCGGTGAGCGTCTTGCCCGACCCGGTGGGGGCCAGGATCAGGGTGTGGTCACCGGCGGCGATGGCCGGCCAGCCCTGGGCCTGGGCGTCGGTGGGCGCCCCGAAGGAGGTGGAGAACCACTCGCGCACCGGCGCGCTGAAGACGGCGAGCGGGTCGCCGGGGGCAGAGGACGGCGTCGAGGGGTCAGGGCCGATGCCGGTGATGGTACGAGGGGAGTGCGACAACCGGCCCTGCTGGCCGGCGCTCCGGTGGATGCCGACCGGTGCCCAGGGCGCATGCTCATCTCGGCGGTCAGCGGGCCGGATCGACCCAGAGCTCACCCTCCATCGAGGGGTGGATGTCACAGACGTACTCGTGGCGCCCCGACGTCGTGGCGTCGTAGACCAGCGTCTGGGTGATCGGGCCCCGCTCGAGGGGGGTCTTCTCCCGGCCCGAGGGGCCGAACACCGAGAGGTTGTGGTCGACCGAGTCGTCGCGCAGGTCGACGGTGAAGGTGATCTCCGTGGCCTCGTCGACCCGGAGGCAATCGGTGTCCCACGCCAGGTTCTCCCCGACGAGGGTGACGGCGCCGTCGGTGATGCGGTCGCAGTCGGCCGGGGCGCCCGAGGGCTCGTCGTCGCCACAGGCGGCCAGGGCCCCGACGAGGAGGGCGGCGACGGCGAGCAGCGTCCGGGGTGAGCGGCGGCGACGGGGCACGGGCGGACCGTACCGAGCCGAGCCCGTCGGGAGCAGGTCGGACGACGTCTGTCACACGGCGTCCGAGGGCGATTCGACGTCGATTCGCTGGCCGACGCCCGGGATCGGGAGGGCCGCCCACGGGCAGGGCGGCGCCGGTAGGCTCTGCCCGTGGCCATGTACCGCGCGCCCGAGTACCACCCCGCCTTCGAGGAGTACTGCGAGGCGATCTTCGAGCTCAACGAGGACGACGTCGACGTCATCCAGGCTCGCATCGCCGAGCGCCTCGAGGTGTCCCGCCCCGCCGTGTCGGAGATGATCCGCAAGCTCGAACACGAAGGCCTCGTCGACCTCGACGGCCGCATCACCCTGACCACCGACGGCCTGCGCCTGGGCGAGTCCGTCGTGCGTCGCCACCGCCTCGCCGAGCGCTTCCTCACCGACGTGCTCGGCCTCTCCTGGGCCGAGGCGCACAAGGAGGCAGGCAAGTGGGAGCACGTCATCTCCCTCAACGTCGAGGAGGCCATGGACCGCCTGCTGGGGGAGCCCACCACCTGCCCCCACGGCAACCCCATCCCCGGCGCCGACTACCTGGCGCCCGACGCCAGCCCCCTCGCCGATGTGAAGGTGGGCTCGTCGTTCACCGTCAGCCGCATCCCCGAGGAGCTGGAGTTCAGCCCGGGGATGCTCGAGTTCCTCGAGCGCGCCGACATCCTCCCGGGGCGCGGCGGCGTGGTCACTGCCGCGTCGCCCGATGGGACCACCACGGTGGAGATCGGCGGCAGCCACGTGGGCATCGGCGCCTTCGCCGCCGCCCGCATCCTCGTGCTCGACCGCTGAGAGGCCCTCCCGGCGAGGGCCTTCCCGCCCGAGCCTGGCGCCGTCGCGACCGACGCAGAAGACGTGGCCCAGTGTGCCGGTGACCGAGCAGGGGGACGGCCGCTACCAGGCCGACATCCGGTGGACCACCCACGGCGTGGTCCACATCCGGGCCCACGACTGGGGCGGGCTGGGCTTCGGGCAGGGCTGGGCCTGCGCTCGAGATCACCTCCCGACCATCGCCGACCAGATCGTCAAGGTCCGCAGCGAGAGGGCCCGCTTCCACGGCGCCGGGCCCGACGGGGCGCACCTGGCCAGTGATCTCGGCTACCGGGTGCTCGGCGTGGTCGAACGGGCCGAGGCCTTCCGCGCCGCGCAGCCGCCCGAGGTGCGCGACCTCGTCTCGGGCTACGTGGCCGGCTACGACGCCTGGCTGGCCGAGGCCGTTCAGACCAGCGCGCTGCCGGCGTGGTGCGCGGCCGCCGAGTGGATCCGACCGATCGACGAGACCGACCTGTACGCCTACCTGGGTGACGTCGCCCTCATGGGCAGCGGTCGCAACCTGGCCGGCATCATCGGCCGGGCCGAGGCGCCGGGCCCCGACGGCCCTCGCCTGCCGTCCCCGCTCAGCGCCCTCGGCGGCGGGCCCGCGGGGGCCAGCAACGGGTGGGCCCTCGGCGGCGACGTGACCGCCTCGGGCCACGGGATCGTCATGGCCAACCCGCACTTCCCGTGGGGCGGTGAGGCCCGGTTCTGGGAGTGCCACCTAACCCTGCCCGGTGAGCTCGACGTCTACGGGGTGTCACTGCTCGGCACCCCGGGCGTGCAGATGGGGTTCAACGCGGATGTGGCCTGGGCCCACACGTTCTCCAAGGGCCACCGCTTCACCCTCGCCCGCCTCGACCTGGTGCCCGGTGACCCCACGCGGTACCGCCACGGCGACGACGAGCGGGAGATGACCGCCACCACCCACACCGTCGCGGTGCGCGAGGAGGACGGCTCGCTCACCACCGTCGAGCGCACGCTCTGGTCGAGCCACCACGGCCCGATGGTCAACCTGCCGCTGCTCGGCTGGGGCCTGGAGGACGCGTTCACCTACCGCGACGCCAACATCGACAACGTCGCCGTCGTGCGCCAGTTCCTGGAGATGGACAGGGCTCGGAGCATGGACGACCTCCAACGGGTCTTCGGCGAGGTCCAGGGCCTGCCGTGGGTCAACACCCTCGCCGCCGACCGCCACGGGCGGGCGTGGTACGTCGACGGGTCGGCCACGCCGGCCATCTCCGCCGATGCCCAGCGCCGCTACCGCTCCCGGGTCGCCACCGACGTGGTCGCCGGGTTGCTCCTGGCGAACCGGATCGCCCTGCTGAACGGCAGCGACCCGGGCGACGACTGGGTCGACCGGCCTGGGGCCCGCAGCCCCGGCCTGGTCCCCCACTGCGAGCAGCCCCAGCTCGAGCGGCGCGACTACGTGGTCAACGCCAACGACTCCCACTGGCTGGCCCACCCCGCGGCGCCGCTCGAGGGGTACTCGGTGCTCCACGGCTTCGAGCGCACCCCTCAGAGCCTGCGCACCCGCCAGAACCACCGGGTCGTGGCGCGGATCGCGGAGCTCGGCGGCGCCACCGTCGAGAGCGTCGTCGCTGCGGTGTTGGACAACGCCAGCCTCAGCGCCGAGCTGCTCGTCGAGGCGGCGATCGGCCGGCTCCGGACGGCCGGGGTCGTCGACATCGAGGGCACCACGGTCGACCTGGGCCCGGCCGCTCGGGTGCTCGACCGGTGGGACGGTCGGCTCGACCGGGGCTCGGTGGGCGCAGTCCTCTGGCGGGAGCTCATGGCCGGGTTCGCCGAGTCCGAGTGGCGCAACGGCGGCCCGCTCTTCGCCGCCGCCTTCGACGCCGATGACCCGGTCGCCACCCCCGCCGGACTGGCCCCCGCCCCCGCCCCCGACAGCGCCCCGGACCCGGTGGCCATCGCCGCCGGCGGCGCCGTCGTCGCCCTGGCTCGGGCCGGCATCGCCATCGACGCACCCCTCGGCGATGTCCAGTGGGTGCAACGGGGCGAGAGCCGCGTGCCGGTCCACGGCGGCGGCGAGGGCGAGGGCGTGCTCAACGTGGTGGCGCCGATCGGCGCCCTGGCCGGCTCGTCGCTCGAGCCCGGCCCGGCGCCCCTCGAGCTGCTCGCCGGCCGCTCCGAGCGCACGGGCCTCCGTGCCGGCGGCTACCGCTGCACCTACGGCACCAGCTTCGTGATGGCCGTCGAGATGACGAACACCGGTCCGGTGGGCCTGGGTCTGCTCGCCTACGGCCAGTCCGGCGACCCCCGATCACCTCACCACGTCGACGGCACCGAGGCCTACGCCGAGAAGCAGCTCCGGCCGCTGCTCTTCACCGACACGCAGATCGAGGCCGACCCGCTCTTGGCCCGCCGCACCGTCAGCGGCGGCTGAGAGGCCGCTCTCGATCGGAACGGGTGTCCGGGAGACGCCCGTCCTGGCCGGTTCTGAGAGGCCGGCGACCAACGCACAAGCCGGGCCCGGCACGGCGTCGGTCAGCGCCGCGGCTCGCAGATGACCACAGGGATGTCGCGGTCGGTGCGCTTCTGGTAGCCGGCGTAGCCCCGGTAGGCAGCGGTGATCCGGGGCCAGAGCTCAGCCTTCTCGCCGGGATCCGCGGTGCGGGCGCGCATGGCTCGGGTCTCACCCGCGATGGTGAGCTCGACGTCGGGCTCGGCCACCAGGTTGCGGTACCACTGCGGGTCGCGGTCATCGCCGCCCTTGGAGGCGACGAGCACCGTCCGCCCGTCCTCGTGGATCGGGGCGGTCAACAGCGTCGAGCGGCGCTGGCCCGACGTGCGGCCGGTCGTGTGGAGCTCGACGGTCGCCATGCCGTAGGGCGCGCTCAGCAGCCGGCCGCCCGACACCTTCAGGATCATGCGGTGGCTGGCGTTCATCGCCTTCATACCGAGATCGGTGATGGTCTCCTGCACGCCCACGTCAGCCTCCGAGCCGTCCGACACGATCGTACCGCCGCCCCCGGTCGGCCCCTGCCCGACTCGGTCTCGGTCTCGGTCTCGAACCTTGAGCGCTTCGCCTCCCGGGAGCAGGTCACCCGCTCAAGGTTCGAGCGACGGCCAACGCGACCGGAGGACCCCCCGGGCGAGGCCGAGCCACGGTCAGCGCCATCACCGTCCTCCGCGTCCTGTTCACGCCGTTCTCCCCCGTCGGGGCCAGGCGGCCACAGCGCAGGCTCGTACGGAGCTGGTCCCCGTGGCGCACGTCCGTACGAACCTCGGCGAGAGGCGTCGCCGGAAGCGAGCCGAGGACGGGGTCAGGGGTGCGGACGGCGCGTCGGTCGGGCACGATGGGGCGGCGATGATCGACCCGACGCCTGCCCACCACCGGGCTCCCCACGTCCACGACGACGTCGACCAGCGGATCGATGCCGCCCTCGAGCTGCTCCGCGAGGACGGCGGCCGGGTCACCACCGCCCGCCGGGCCATCGTGACCAGCCTCTACCGGGGCCAGGACCACCACGTGACCGCGGAGGACGTGGCCGCCGCGGTCCAGGCCCAGCACCCCGATGTCCACCTCTCCACCGTCTACCGCACCCTCGACGCGCTCGAGCGCCTCGCGGTGGTGGCCAAGGTCGACCTGGGCCCCGGTCCGGCCGTCTACCACCTCGTCGACCACGTCCACCACCACCTCGTCTGCGACCGCTGCGGCACGGTGATCGAGGTGCCCGGCAAGGTGATCGAGCCCCTGGCCGCCGCGCTCGAAGCCCGCGTCGGCTTCGTCGCCTCGCCGCACCGGCTGACGATCTCCGGCCTCTGCCGCTCCTGCCGGTAGCGGGGACTTGAGTGGGTGGCCGACCGGGCTCCCCCAGCCCAGCCGTGGCGCACGGCACGGGTCGTCGCCGTGCGCCGCGAGACGGCGCGGGCCACGACCTTCTGCCTCGACCTGGGCGAGCCGTCGGTGCACCACGCCGGGCAGCACTACAAGGTGCGCCTGACCGGGTCCGACGGCGACACCGCGTCGCGCTCGTACTCGGTGGCCTCGCCTCCCGACGGGTCCACCACCATCGAGCTCACCGTCGAGCGGCTCACCGATGGAGAGGTGTCCGGCTTCGTCCACGACGTGGTGGTCGCCGGTGACGAGCTCGAGGTGCCCGGCCGGACGGCTCACCGCCGATGACCTGGCACCGGTGCTCCTGCCCGGGGCCACCGCGTACGTGTGCGCTCGACGGGCTTCGTGGCCCACGCCCGCTCCCTGCTGATCGGCCGGGGCCAACCCGCGGAACAGATCCGGGTCGAGAGGTTCGGCCCCTCCGCGCCCTGACGCCGGCCCACCGGCCCCGAAGACCCCGAGCTGGTGCGCATCCGCACGCTCCCCAGGGGTGATGTGCTCACCGGGCGCGGCGCGGGGGCTCGGCGGGGACCACACCGGGTCACTACCCGAGCGCGAAGCCCCGGTAGCCGTCGGCCGCGACCTGGGCGCAGGTCTCGGCGTAGGTCGGGAAGCCGGGCAGGGGCATGAAGACCCGGGTCTTGCCGGGCACGTTGGCGCCCAGGTACCAGGAGTTGCAGGTCGGGAACAGGGTGAGGCCGGCGACGGAGTTGACGAAGTCGACCCACTCCTCCTGGGCGTCGAAGGTCGCCTCGATCGTGCGGTGGCCGTGGGCGCGCAGGTGGGCGACGCAGTCGGAGATCCAGTCCACGTGGTGCTCGATCGAGACGATCATGTTGGTCAGCACCGACGGGCTGCCCGGGCCGGTGATGGTGAAGAGGTTCGGGAACCCCGACACGCCGAGGCCGAGGTAGGTGTGGGGCCCGGCGGCCCACGCGTCGCGAAGGGCCACGCCGTCGCGGCCGCGGATGTCGATGCGGGCCAGGGCGCCGGTCATGGCGTCGAACCCGGTGGCGAACACGATGGCGTCGAGGTCGTGGTGCCCGGCAGTGGTGCCGATGCCCGTGGGCGTGATCCCCTCGATCGGGGTCTCGCGCAGGTCGACGAGGCTGACGTGGGGCCGGTTGAACGTCTCGTAGTAGCCGGTGTCGATGCAGAGGCGCTTGCACCCGATGACCTGTGACGGCGCCAGGCGCTCGGCCACCTCCGGGTCCTGGACGACCCCCCGGATCTTCCCGCGCACGAACTCCGCCGCGGTCTCGTTCGCGGCCGGGTCGAGCAGCAGGTCGTTGAACGACCCCAGGAACGTGAAGCCGCCCCGGTCCCACCGCGCCTCGTACTCGGCGAGGCGATCGTCGTCGTCGGCCTGCAGGGCCCCCTCGTCGCGCCGAGGTACCCGCGACCCGAAGGCAGTGGGCATCAGGCGGTCGGCAGCGCGAAGCTTGCCGTAGTCGGCCTTGATGGCCTCCGCCTCGGCCGGGTCGAGCGGACCGTTGCGGGCGGGCACCGTGTAGGCGGGGGTGCGCTGGAACACGACGAGCTCGGAGGCCTCCTCGGCGATCACCGGGATGGACTGGATGCCCGAAGAGCCGGTGCCGATGACCCCGACCCGTCGGCCGGTGAGGTCGACCCCTTCATGGGGCCAACGCCCGGTGTGGAACGTGTCGCCGGCGAAGCGTTCGGCGCCGGGGATCGCCGGGGTCATGGCCGCCGACAGGCAGCCGGTGGCCATCACCAGGTGCTGGGCCGACACGGCGTCACCGGCGTCGGCTCGCACGGTCCACCGGCCGGCGCCCTCGTCCCAGTGGGCTGCGGTCACCCGGGTGTCGAAGCGGATGCCCGAGCGCAGGTCGAAGCGGTCGGCGACGTGCTCGGCGTAGCGGAGGATCTCGGGCTGGCCGGCGTAGCGCTCGGACCACTCCCACTCCTGCTGGAGGTCGTCGTCGAAGGAGTAGGAGTACTCCATGCTCTCCACGTCGCAGCGGGCGCCGGGGTAGCGGTTCCAGAACCAGGTGCCGCCGACGCCCGTGCCCGCCTCGATCACCAGGGCGTCGAGACCCATGCCCCGCGCCCGGTGCAGCATGTACATCCCGGCGAAGCCGGCCCCGACGATCACCATGTCGAAGGGGCGGGGTGACTCGGTCATGGCGCTGGGCTCCAGTGTGCCTCGGTGCCCCACCGGTGCGGGTGCGGGCGCAGGTGGTGATGACCGTAGGTGCTCCCCGTCCACCCGTTCGTCACCGCACCCCGGAGCCCGACGCCGGCCAGTGCCGGCCCAGTGCCGGCTCGGACGGGCGAGGCAGCGGCCGGTGCCGGGGCCGGAGTGTCAGACTCGGCGGGCCCGACCCCCGGAGGCCGCACCGTGGACAGACCCGAGGCCGTCGACTTCCACTTCGACATCATGTGCCCCTACGCGTTCCAGACCTCGCTCTGGATCCGCGAGGTCCGCGACGAGATCGGCCTCGACGTGCGGTGGAAGTTCTTCTCGCTCGAAGAGATCAACCGAGCCGAGGGGAAGAAGCACCCGTGGGAGCGGGAGTGGTCCTACGGGTGGTCGATGATGCGCATCGGTGCCCTGCTGCGACGGAACGACCCGGACCTGCTCGATGCCTGGTACGCCCGGGCCGGCGCCGCCCTGCACACCCACGGGCGCAAGCCCCACCGGCCCGAGGTCGCCCGCGAGCTGCTGGCCGAGATGGACCTCGACCCGGCCGTCGTCGATCGCGCCATCGCCGATGGCACGACCCACGACGAGGTGAAGGCCGACCACGACGCCGTCGTCGCATCGGCGGGCTGGGGCGTGCCGATCCTGCGCTTCGACGACGGCCAGACGTTCTTCGGGCCCGTGGTGGTCGACCCGCCCACGGGCGCCGCTGCCGTGCGGCTGTGGGAGCTGGTCTGCGGGTGGCGGGAGTTCCCCCACCTCTACGAGCTGCAGCGGCCCAAGCAGACCGATGACATCGCCCTCATCGGTGAGCGGTTCCGCCCCTACCTCGAGAGCCGGGACTGGATCACGATCCAGAAGGAGACCCCGTGAGACACCGCGAGCGCCTCGACCAGACCGCCGTCATCGACGCCCTCGCCGCCGAGCTGGCGTCGCTCGACGAGCTGCTCTCCGACCTCACAGATGACGAGTGGAGCACGCCGACGGCGCTGCGGGGCTGGGACGTGATGGCCAACGTGGCCCACATCGTCGGCACCGAGGCCATGCTCGCCGGTGTCGACCCGCCCCCCGACCTCGACGACGTCACCAGCCGCCCCCACGTCCGCAACGACATCGGCGGGTTCAACGAGACCTGGGTCGCGGCGCTGGCCGACGAGGCGCCCGCCGCCGTGCTCGACCGGCTCCGCACCCTGACCACCGAGCGCCTCGCCGCCCTGCGGGCCATGGACACCGAGGCCTGGGACGCCGAGGGCTTCACCCCCGCCGGGCTCGACACCCACGGCCGCTTCATGCGCATCCGGGTGTTCGACTGCTGGATGCACGAACAAGACATCCGCGACGCCGTCGGCCGCCCCGGCCACACCACCGGCCCCGCGGTCGAGCTGGCCCTCGACGAGCTGGAGACGGCCATGGGCTTCGTCGTCGGGAAGCGGGCCGGCGCCCCCTCCGGGGTCACGGTGACCTTCGCCCTGCACGGCGGCGGTCATGACCGCGGCGCCACGGACGGCGTCGACCGGCAGATCCACGTCGTCGTGGCCGAGCGGGCCTCGGTGGTGGCTGCGCTCGACGGGCCGGCGACGGTCATGATCCGCACCGACGTGCACACCTTCAGCCGTCTCGCCGGAGGGCGCACCACCCCCGACGCGGTGGGCGATGCCGTCGCCATCGACGGCGACGAGGACCTCGGCCACCGCATCCTGGCGAACCTCTCCTACACCATCTGATCTGCCAAAGCGCGTTCTGGCCACCCTGGTGGGACCCGTGGACGCACCAGGGTGGCAGTTTCAGGTCTGGGTGCCACTCGTCCGCCGTGGGGGCGCGACGCGGCCTCAGCCGAACAGCCGGTCGATGACCGCCGACCAGTGCGCCCGCTGGCGCTCGCGGTGCTCGGCGTCGGCGAGGTGCTCCTGGTGGAAGCGAACCGTCGTGCCGGTCTTCGCCTTCGTGATCGCCACCTGCACGATGGTGCCGTCCCAGCCGACCCGGATGCGGTCGAGCGGTCGGTGGCTGCGGACGTCCTCGGCCTCCTCGCCGAGCCAGGCCGACGTGTCCTCGATGCGGGCCCAGACCTCCTCGGGGGTGAGCGGCACGGTGCGCGAGACGCCGATCTGCCAGCCCGAGTCCCTGGTCTTGCCGACCGGCATCAGCGCCGCTCCTGAAACTGCGTACCTGAGTCGCGCTGGGCGCGACTCAGGTACGCAGTTTCGGGTGGCACTCGGCGACGGTACAGGTCGCGCAGCAGCGCCACCTCGGCGAGGTGGTGGATTGCCTCGCGGTGGATGTGGAGCACGAGCGCCGCGTAGGAGAGCTCGGCGAAGTCACCCTCGGACTCGCCCACGGGCTGGGCCAGCCTCGCCTCGTCCAGGCCGCGCACGCCTTCGACCCAACCGGCGTAGACGTCATCGAGGAGGACGAGGGCGGAGCGCGCATCGCCGGGCCAGTCGACGGTGAAGTAGTCCATCGGCGGACCCCCGAAGTGGGCGGCGTTGCGGACGCCGAAGACGCCGACGATCACATGGCCGAGGCGCCAGGCGATCGTCGTGACCGGCGCCGGCTCCGGCTCGGGGAGCTCGAAGTCGGCGACGAGTTCCCCGCCACCGGCGGCCATCGCCGTGCGGGCCTCGGCGCGGGGCCGGATGCTCCAGGCGCCGGGCACCGGCTCCCAGAGGTACTCCTCGTCGGTGAGCCCGTCGAGGCCGGGTCGCACCTGGTTGTCCCAGTGGTACGTGAGCTGCTCGCAGAGGAGCGATGTCCAATCCATGGCGGTGGTTCTACCGTCCCATGCGGACAGCTTCGGTCCGCATGGCGCGAGAATCTCGGCGATGTCCGATACCCCCGGCCGTCTCCTCCGGCTCCTGTCCCTGCTGCAACAGCGCACCGACTGGTCGGGCCCAGAGCTGGCCGACCGCCTGGGGATCACGACCCGGACGGTGCGGCGCGACATCGATCGGCTCCGGGGACTGGGCTACCCCGTCGACGCCGGCCCCGGCGTCACCGGCGGCTACCGCATGGGCACCGGCGCAGCGCTGCCCCCGCTCCTGCTCGACGACGACGAGGCCACGGCCATCGCCATCGCACTGGGCACCGCCGCGGGCGGAGCCCTCCAGGGCGTCGAGGAGCCGACGCTCGCCGCCCTGACGAAGCTCGACCGGCTCCTGCCGCCGCACCTGCGGGCGCGCGCCGAGGCCGTGCGAGCCACCACGCTGCCCCTCGGCGGGGCCGACCCGGTGGCCGCGAACGTGCTCGTGACCGTGGCTCGCGCCGCGGCCGACCACGAGCGCCTCCGGATCGCCTACGTCGACCGTGAGGGCCGGAGGACCGAACGGCGCATCGACCCGTACCGGCTGGTCTCGACCGGGCGGCGCTGGTACCTCGTCGCCCTCGACGTCGACCGGGGCGACTGGCGGACCTTCCGGGCCGACCGCGTCACCAGCGTGACCGCGACCGGCCACCGCTTCCACCTCGACGAACCGCCCGACGCCGTCGACCTCGTCAGCCGGGCATCGGGGGTGTCGCCCTACCGCTACGCGGCGCAGGTGGTCGTCCACGCCTCGCCCGAGCACGTGGCGGCCAAGGTGCCTCCCACCGTGGGCGTCGTCGAGCCGCACCCCGACGGCTCACTGCTCACCGTCGGGGCGGATGACCTGGCGTTCCTCGCCGGGCACCTCGTCGCCCTCGATCTGCCCTTCGAGGCCCTCGAACCACCCGAGCTCCGCCACCTGTTGCGCCGGACCGGCAAGCGTCTCGTCGCCGCCCACGCGGTGGCCGACCGTGGTCGACGCCCGCCCGCCGCTCCGTCCGGCCCCTAGACCTGACCTAGAGCGTTCTGGCCACCTTCGTAGGGTCCGCGGACCCATCATGGTGGCCGTTACGGGTCTCACCGGTCAGCGGAAGAGGCCGAGCCCGCGTCCGGCGACGGTGAGCTGGTCGCGGGCCGAGGGGTCGGCCACCGCGATGAGGGCCCGGGCCCGGTCGGCCAGCGACCGGCCTCGCAGCTCGGCCACCCCGTGCTCGGTCACCACGTGGTCGACGGTGTTCTTGAGCGTGGTGACCACCGAGCCGGGGCTGAGGGTGGCGACGATGCGCGACGTGCCGTCGCGGGTGGTCGACGGCGTGACGATGAAGGCCTGGCCCTCCTCGGCGTACATGGCGCCCCGGGCGAAGTCGGCCTGACCGCCCGACGACGACCAGTACCGGCCGGCCACCGTCTCCGACGCGCACTGGCCGAGCAGGTCGACCTCGGTGGTGGCGTTCACCGAGGCGAAGCGCCGCATCCGGGCGATCACCCGCGGGTCGTTGACGAAGTCGACACCGAGCAGCTCGACCACGGCGTTGTCGTCGAGCCAGTCGTAGAGCCGGCGGGTGCCGAGGCAGAACGTGGTGACGACCCGGTTGCGCCGTACCTCCTTCTCGACCCCGGTGACCACCCCGGCCTCGACCAGATCGACCATGCCGTCGTGGAGAAGCTCGGTGTGGATGCCGAGGTCGCGGTGGCCGCTCAGGGCGTCGAGCACGGCCGCCGCGATGGACCCGATGCCGATCTGGATCGTCGCCCCGTCGGGAATCCGCTCGGCCACCCGCGCCGCGATGGCCCGGTCGATGTCGTTGGGCTGGGCCCGGGGGACCTCGATCAGCGGCCGGTCGGACTCGCACCAGCCCGCCACCTGGGAGTGGTGGATCGTGTTGGCGCCGCGGGTGCGGGGCATGTGCGGGGTGGCCTCGAGGAAGAACGGCACCCGGCCGATCAGCCGGGCGACGTAGTCGGCGTTGGTGCCGAGGCTGAAGTAGCCGTGGCGATCCGGCGGTGAGCAGGCGGCCACCACCACCGAGCACTTGGTGGAGCGCTGCAGCAGCAGCGGGACCTCCGAGAAGTGGTTGGGCACCAGGTCGACGGTGCCCTCCCAGTACGCCGGGCGGGTGACGCGGGAGAGGAAGTACGACACGTGGCGCAGGCGGTCGCCGTGGGCGCCGTGCAGGTAGGGCCGGTCGTGCAGGGCGTGCATCTGGTGGACCCGCACGCCTTCGAGTGACCCGGCTCCGGCCTCGATGGCGTCGAGCACCGCCGTGGGTTCGCCGTTGGCGAGGGGCACGATCACGTCGGCTCCGGGCGTGAGGTGCGAGAGCACCGCGGCGGGCGCCACCGCAGGCGCGAGGGCAACCATCAGCCGCCGGCCGGGTCGTCGGGGACGGAGGTGGCGTCGGGGGTGGCGTCGACGGTCATGGCGGTCAGGCTAGGAGCCGGTCCGCAGCACCCGGCGGGCGTGAACCGGCCCGGTCGTTCATAGCCTGCGGCGATGCAACGCGACCACCGCCCCGCTCCCGCCCGGCGGCGCCGCCTCGTCGAGGAGATGGCCGAGGTCGGCCTTGGGCTCGACGGCTCCGGTCCCGACCACGACCTCGTCCTCGACGAGCTCGATTACGCCCTGCGACCCCGGGTGCACGAACGCCGTGTCCCGAGCTTCGGGGCGATCGTGGCCCCGACCACCGACGCGGCCGGTTGGGAGGCGACCACCGGCCTGGCCGTCGATCGGCGCGACGTCGGGGCGCGACCGACCGCCGGAGCCCGCTTCTACGCGGACGGACTCTCCAGCTGGCTGATCCGCTGGGACGCCGATCGTGATGAGGGCGCAGTGTTCGACCGCCCGGCCGGGTCCGAGCGCGACCTGGTCGTGCTGGCCGAGGCGATGGGGGCGACGCTCGTGCAACGCCACCCGTCAGGCACGGTGCGCGTCGTCGGGAGCTTCGGGGTGTTCCGGTGGGACGGCCTGCGCTGGCACCACGAGCCCCTCGTCTCCTCGTGGATCGACGCCGTGAGCGCGGGCGCGACCGACGGCGAGCGCGACGTGGTGGAAACGCTGCTGGAGTTCGCCGTCCACGACCTCGGCGCCCGCAACATCGGCGCCACCCTCCTCTACCGTCCCGCCGACGCTCCGGGGCCCAGCCTCGAGGCCCGCCTGCCCCTCCCCCCGCCGCTCGCCATCGGCCACCCTCCCGACCTGGCGCCGCTGCGCCACGTCATGGGCCAGGTCGACGGGGCGACCCTGTTCGACGGCGAGGGCGTGGTGCGCCACATCGGGGTTCGGCTGGTGCCCAGCGTCGAGGCCGAGACCGGCGTCGCGGGCTACCGGGGCATGCGCCACACCGCAGCCCGCCGCTACAGCTTCGATGATCCCGGGGCCACGGTGATCGTCGTCAGCGAGGATGGGCCCGTGACCGTGTGGCGCGCCGGTGAGCTCCTCGCCGCGTCGGCCGCGGACGCGCCCGAGGCCTGACCTCACCCCCCATCCCTGCGGGCCTCGCTCGATGCCGCCTTCGAGGTCGGACTCGACGTGGTGGTCGGCGGCATCGCGGCCCGAGCGGCGGGGCGACGACGCTGAGCCGAGGGGCGGGAGTCAGCGAAGTGGTGAGCAACGGCCGCCGGCTTCTGAGACCTGCAGCGGACACCCATGTCCGCCTCGCACCTCAGAATGGCGGCGACCAACCCTCGCCTCGAGGATCGACTGGAGCGTGAGCCGGTCACGGGGGCGGCGATGGGGTACGACGGCGCCGGCTGCCGTGAGCGCTGAGGAACCTGATGGGCGGGATGAGGAGCCGGTAGACGGGCCGCAACGACCAGGCTGGGAGATAGCGATGACGTTCCTCCTCCCAGACCCTCGCCCTCGGATGGGGCTTGAGCAAACGCATCGCCGGAGATGTGTGGACTCCTGTCGGCTCGGCGGTGTGGAGCTCGATGCGCCAGAGGTGTTTGGTACTGACGAAGCCGTACTGGTTGGGGCTGACCAGTCGGACCGGCGCGCCGTGGTCACCGTCGAGCGGACGGCCGTCGAGACGCTCGGCGATGAGCACGTCCTCGGTCAGGGCGTCCTCGATCGACACGACCGACCGGTGGCCGTCGAGACCGCCGAAGACGAGGTGGGTGACCGACGTGTCTGGTTGCACCGACGGCTCGATGATCGTGCGATAGAAGATCTCGAACGCGACGCCCTCCCAGCGCAGGTTGGTGGCGGACCACCCCGCCACGCAGTGAAGGTCGGCGGTGAGCTCTCGGCGGGGAAGCGTCGCGAGGTCGGCCAGTGAGACGTCGAACGGCTCGATCACGGCGCCGCTGATCTTGATCACGGGATCGATGGGGACAGCGGGGGCGGGTCGGTGGAGGTGCGTACCGAAGCGCGGGAACCCATCGCTGGCGCGTTGCCCAGGGGGAAGCGTCACGTCGGGGCGCCGAGCCGGGACGCCGAGCGAGGACCCGCCCGCCCGGTCCGCCGCATCATCGCCGGGCAGACGGCCAGGTGCCGGAACGACGTGGTCGAGGCCAAGTGAGGCACTGTATCATACATACGTGGATGTACGTACTTTGATGACCGGTTCAACCGCGGCGCCGCCGGCAGCTCGTCAGCGTCCGACCCAGGCGGAGCGGAGCGCCCGCACGCGGAGCGCGTTGCTCGAGTCGGCCGCGAGGGGCCTCTCCCGCTACGGCTACGGCAACCTGGTGCTCGAACAGGTGGCGCGCGAGGCGGGCTACACCCGCGGTGCGCTGTATCACCAGTTCAAGGACAAGGAGGATCTGGCCCTCGCGGTGATCCAGTGGGTCGACGAGACGTGGAGGCGCGAGGTGGGTGACCTGGCCGCGCAACAGTCCGATCCGGTCGCGGCGCTGATCGCGATGGCGCGCGGTCACGCCGTGTTGTGCCGACGAGACATCGCCCGCGTCGCGATGGCGCTGAGGGTCGAGTTCAGCGGTCAGGACCATCCGGTTGGGCAGGAGCTGGAGCGGATCTCACAAGCGCTGGTCAAGCGCTGCGCCCGCCTGATCAACGCAGGGCGCAGAGACGGGTCGATACCTCCCGGCCCACCCGCCCGGGCGGTAGCGCTGGGCGTTGTCGGAGCGATGGAGGGCGCTGTGATCGCGCTCGCCGGGCAAGCACCGCACGACGAGGTACTGGCAGCGCGCGCGGTTGCGGGCGTGCTCGGGCTGGACGGTCCGCCAGCACGCCCAGCCCCCTGATGGATCGGTGTCGAGCCGGCGCATCGCCCGGGTCGTCGCCATGGCCTCGAAGATGTCCATCAGCTGCTCTCCCTGGTCAGGTGGCGTAGAGGTCGCGCAGGCCATGGCGGCGCCCTCGGGCAGGGTGCGGTGCACGCCCTTGGGCCGCCCGGTGGTGCCCGACGTGTAGAGCATCTGGGTCCCGGGTGAGGGGTCGTCGATGTCGACGCCGAACTCGGCGGCCAGGGCGTCGTCGTAGGGCTCGAAGCCGTCGATGGCGCCGCCCACCGCCAGGCGCACCGTGCACTCCGGCGCGCCCGCGACCGCGCCGGCGGCCATGGCCCCGACGGCGGCGTCGGCGACCAGCGCCCTCGCCTCGCAGTTGGCCACGATGTTGCCCGCCTCGTCACCGGTGAGGTGCCAGTTGATCGCGGTGAGGCGGAACCCGGCGCGGTGGGTGGCGTAGACGACCTCGACCATCTCGGCCCGGTTGGTGGCCGCCACCGCCACGGCGTCGCCGGCCACCAGACCGCGACGACGCAGCGCCCGCACCAGGCGGTTGGCGTTCGCGTTGAGCTCCGCGAAGGTGCGGTCGCCGCTCGGGGCGACGACGGCCGGGCGATCCGGCTGCTGCTCGGCCCACCAGGCCAGCGTCATGCCCCGCCCGGCCAGCCGCCGGCGCCCTCGTCAGGGCTCTCGGCGCCCGCAGCGTGCTGAGCACCCCGCGGGTCGTGAGCATCCTGCGAGTCGTGAGCACCCTGCGAGTCGTGAGCACCCTGCGGCTCGGCGACGGCCGGTGCCTCGTCGACCGCGGTCCGACGGGCGGTCGCAGTCAGCGGCGCGCCGCCTGGGGTGCCGGCGTTCGCGGCGGGCGGCGGGTTCACGCAGGGCTGACGGCGCGGTCGCGGGCGACCTCGTCGTAAGCCTCGTAGTCCGAGCCGGTGTCGTCGCCGTGCTCGTAGCGGAGCAACCCGGCCTCACCCCAGCGCTCGCGCAGGTGCCCGTCGTTGGCGTCGAGCAGTCCGAGCTTGCGGACGTTGGGGACCAGCTTGGAGTAGAAGGCCTGCTCGAAGCTGGTGAACAGGCTCCGGTCGAGTGACGCGGCGGCCTCAAGGAGGTGCGGCATGACCTCGTCGACGTTGACGCCCAGGCGCTCCCACATCTCCGGCGTGGTCGACCGGGCCCGGTTGCGCAGCGAGCTCTCGAGCAGGAACTCCTGGCGCTCGGCCAGCTCGGCGGTGGTCAGGCCCTGGTAGTACTCGGCCAGGCTGAGCACCCCGAAGGCCACGTGGCGGGCCTCGTCGCTCATGACGTAGCGCAGCAGCTTCTTGAGCAGCGGCTCCTGGGTCGAGCGCAGCATGGTGCCGAAGGCGGCGAGGGCCAGACTCTCGATGACGATCTGCATCCCGAGGTAGGCGATGTCCCACCGGCTGTCCTCGATGAGGGCGGTGATCTGGCCCTCGAGGAACGGGCTCATCGGGTAGGCGTCGCCCAGCTTGGTGTGCAGGTACTTGGCGAAGACCTCGGTGTGGCGGGCCTCGTCCATCGTCTGGGTCGCGGCGTAGTACTTGGCGTCGATCCACGGCACCGTCTCGACGATCTTGGCGGCGACCATCATCGCCCCCTGCTCGCCGTGCATGAACTGCGAGAGCTGGGCCTTGAGCGACTCGATGCCGAGCAGGGTGAGCTCGGCCTCCCCCCAGGTGGAGATGGGCGAGCCCGGCAGCTTCGTCGCGGCGCGAGCCAGCTCGACAACGACGCTCGGCTCCTTGGCCGTGGTCACGAGCCGCTCCGGGTCGACGTCGATGGCCCAGTCGAGGTCGGTCACCGAGCTCCACTGCGACGCCATGGCCTTGTTGTAGAGCGTGACGAGCTGGTCGCGGCTGCGGTCGTAGTCCCAGAGGAACACCCGCTCGGCGTTGTCGGTGATCAGCTTGATCGACGCATCGACCTCGGCCGCGTCCGGCATCTGGACGGCGGTCATGCTGCGGTGGTCCGGAGTCCGGTGATGAGGTGACCCATGGCATGACGGTACCCGCTCAGCACCGAGTTGACCCGCGGGTCAGTCGGACCCTCCCAGACGCCGCCCCGTCGCCGGAGCCCCGCCGAGGCGTACTGGTAGGGGTGCTGGGGGCGGGAGGCCCCAGGACCCCTACCAGTTGCGGTCGCGTGGCCGGTCCAAGTCACCTCAGGGCAGCGTGACGGAGCCGGCGCCGGGTAGGGCCCGGTCGTGACACCGATCCGCACCTTCGGGCACGGCACCCTCGAGGCCGACGACCTGGTGGGGCTCGTGCGGGCGGCGGGCATCGAGGCGATCGTCGATGTCCGGCGCTACCCCGGCAGCCGGCGCAGCCCGCATCTCGGGCGCGACGCGATGGAGGAGTGGCTCGATGCGGCGGGCATCGGCTACCGCTGGCTGCCGGCGCTCGGCGGACGGCGCAAGGTCGCGCCGGGCTCGCCCAACGCCGGGCTCCGCAACGAGTCGTTCCGCGCCTACGCCGACCACATGGCCACCGACGAGTTCCGCGCCGGGCTCTCCGAGCTGCTCGACCTGGCTGCCGCCCGTCCGGTCGCGGTGATGTGCTCGGAGTCGGTGTGGTGGCGCTGTCACCGGCGCCTGGTGGCCGATCACCTCGTGCTGGTCGACGACGTCGCGGTCGAGCACCTCTTCCCCGATGGTCGCCTCACTCCTCACCCTCCGGCGCCCGAGGCCCGTCGGGTCGACGGCGACGTGGTCTACGACGTCGGCACCCAGGGCGCGCTCCTCGACGACTGAGCGATCCACCGGGGCTCGGTGTGCGGGGTGTCAGGTGTCAGTAAGGGGACCCGGGGAGCCATTCGAGGTCGATGCCGTCGTCGGCCATCACCCCGTAGACGCGGTCGCGGTCGTCACCGGTGAGGCGCTGGACGTACTCGATGCCGTCCAGGTGATCGATCTCGTGGTGGCAGATGCGGGCCACGATCTCATCGGCGGTCACCTCGACCACGTCGCCGTGCAGCGTGCGACCCCGCACCTGGATCCACTTGGGGCGCACGACGGGGGCCTCGACATCGTCCACCTGCAGCGACAGGCAGCCCTCGGTGTAGCGCCACGTCCCCTCGGTGGCGCGCACCTCGGGGTCGATGATCGTCTCGGGGACCGCCCGCTTGTGCACCTGCACGAACATCCGCAGCGGCGCCCCCACCTGGTTGGCCGCCAAGCCCACGCCCGGCGCCCGGTGCATCACCTTCACCATGTGCTTGGCCAGCTTCCTCACGTCACCGGTCACCCGGCCGACCGCTTCGGTGGAGACGTGGAGCACCCGGGTCTGAACAGGAGCGACACCCCGGGCGGCCCGGTCGTCCTCCTGATCCGTCGGCCAGACGTCGTCCACCCGCCAGGTCTCACTGATGCCGGCGGGCACGGCCACCGCCCGACCCGGGTCGATGGGGGCCACGAGGTGCTCGGCCGCGTCGGGGTGGCTGATGCTGAAGCGCCGCCCGCAGCTGCACGTGCAGACATCCTTCACCGAGCCGCCGTCGGTGCTCCACGTCGTGACCCGGTGCAGCGGCGCGCACACCCGGTCGCCGCCGCGCACCGGGCAGTCGGTCAGCGTGACCCGTCCGGCGTGCTCGACATCCTGGGACGAGCGGGCTCGTCCGGGGCGACGGCTCACCGGCGCCTCCTTGGGATGCCGGCCGGTCCCATGACCCCCAGGGCGCCGGCCGATCCTCTCGATCCGAGGGCCTCCTCGCCGGTCGTCGTCGCCAGGTCTCCCGAGGTCGACGCGTCCATCCCGGCGACGGTACCGGTGAGCCTCCCGAATGGCCACCGTGGGGACGGCCCGGTCGCGGCGCCCGAGCACCGCCACCAGCGACGCACCCCCCCGGTGCTCGTTTCCGGCCCCGACGAGCGGGAAGCCCTTGAGCCCGACGACGAGGAGGCCGACATGGCGCACGGTGACGACAGTGGCGGCCAGGTCCAGGAGCCCGACAACAGCACGGTCGAGGACTGGCTCGGCCAGGACGTGGCGCGCGACGAGGAGGTCGCCGACAAGGCCGTGGCCGAGAACGACACGCTCGAGGAGGCCGAGGCCCAGTTCAACGACGAGGCCGAGGGCAAGGAGACCCATGACCTGGGCTACCCGCGCCCCGGGGGCGACCCCGAGCCGGGGAGCGACTCACCCTGATGCCGGCCGGTGCGACGGCGGTCGCACCGACGCGTGGGTCCGTCGACGCCGTTTGGCCGCCACGGGCAAGGGAAGGCCCGGCCAATGACCCTTCGCGCTCTTGCCCTCAACTGCACCCTGACGTCCTCGCCCGCCGAGTCGAGCACCGAGCTCATGTGTCGGCGCATCCTCGACGCCCTCGCCGAGCACGACGTGGAGGGCAGCCTGATCCGGGTGGTCGACCACGACGTCAAGCCCGGGGTGACCTCCGACGAGGGGAACGGCGACGAGTGGCCCGCCATCCGCACCCAGATCCTGGCCTCGCAGATCCTGGTCGTCGGCACGCCGATCTGGCTCGGCTCCCCGTCGAGCGTGTGCCGGGGGGTGCTCGAGCGCCTCGACGCCTTCCTCGGTGAGGAGGACGACCAGGGTCGCATGGTGAGCTACGACCGCGTCGCCGTGGTCGCCACCGTCGGGAACGAGGACGGCGCCCACCACGTCGCCGCCGAGCTCTACCAGGCCCTCTCCGACGTGGGGTTCACCATCCCGCCCAACGGCCAGGTGTACTGGGTCGGCGAGGCCAGGGGCTCGGTCGACTACAAGGACCTCGACCCGCAGCCCGACAACGTCGCCTCCACGGTCAGCGACGTGGCCCGCAACGCCGCCCACCTGGCCCGCACCCTGCAGGACGCGCCCTACCCGGCGTGACCGGGGCGGCCGCCCGCGAGGCTCGTCGCTCCCGTCGGGCGCACGGGCGCAGGCCTCAGCGCAGCGGACGGGCCAGGTTGGGCAGCAGCCCCACCCGGTGGGCGGTCACGACCAGCTCGACCGCCGTCGAGCAGTCCAGCTTGGCCCGCAGCTGCTTGAGGTGGTCGCGCACCGTGGCCAACGAGATGCCGGCGTCGTGGGCGATCTGCTGGGGGGTTCGACCCTCGGAGAGACGGCCGAGCACGTTCAGCTGGCGGTCGGTGATGCCGTACTCGGCGGCCACGTCCGCCACCCGGGCGTCGGCCGTCACGCTCTGGTGGAACTCGTCGCCGTTGAGGTCGCAGAGCGCGGCGAAGACCTCGTGGAGGCCGAGGCTGGTCGATACGACCGCCGAAGCTCCCCGCTGGACCAGCTCATGTTCGACGTGAGCGTCGACGTCGCCGGCCAGGACGACGATCGTGGCCCGGGGATGGCGCTCCCGGGCCAACGCCAGCTCCCCCACCAGGTCGGGGCCCGGCGCCGCCACGTGGAACAAGATGGCGTCGACGCGACCCAGCTTCGGGATCGTGGCGAAGCTCTCGCCCGACCCCACGCAGTCGAAGTGGACGGTCTCGCCGGCCAGCCGGCGGAAGGCGTCACGGTGCATGCGGGCCGGATCGACGACGACCAAGCACACGGTCCCGGGGATCGCCGCCGTGGCACAGGTGCCGTCCGGCTCCAGGTCGACTCTCATGTAATCGTCGGTCACCCCCATCGTTCGGTGCGCCCGCCTCACCGGATGGGCCGAGGTGTGGAGAGGGTCCGGTGGGCGCACCTCGATGATCGTAGGCCCAGGCGCCCTCCGCCCATGGCCATCCTCGATGGTTGAACGTCGCTCCCAGCACGAGCGCGAGGTCGCGGTGCGAGCGAGATCGGGTCAGTGGGCTCACGGCGGGCGGACGCCGCGTTGGCGCGACCCGCGCGTCCACGACCTGACCGACACAGGGTTTAGGCGGGGTGGACCCGGCGGTCGTCGTCGACGTGGTGGCCCTCGGCCTCGAGCAGCGGCGCCTGGACCGGCGCGTGGGTCCGGTACAACCGGCCCTCCGCCGGCAGCACCCGCCACCAGGGCAGGCCAGGTGCGCACCGCAGCACGTTGGCGACCGCTTGGCCGCCTCCCGGTCGCCCCAGCTCCTCGGCCAGCTCGCCGTAGGTGATCAGCTCGCCCGTGTGCAAGGTCCGCACCGCCTCGACCACGTCGCGCTGGAACGCCGTCGGCTCGTGCCCGTCGGGCCAGGGCGCGGCGTTGGGAGGGAGCGACACCGCCACGGACGGCGACGGTACCGGAGCCTCGAGCACTTCGAGCCGCTCGTCGGGCGGACCCTCGCGCCGCGTGCGGGACGCGCCCCGCAGCGAATGAGGTTTCCGCTCGGATCGGCGGGGGGAGCGGCGCCTGACCGCAACCGCAGAGGAGCAACGATGAAGGCAGTCGTGTACCACGGGGTCGGCGACATCCGACTCGATGACGTGCCCGATCCGACCATCCAGGAGCCGACCGACGCCACCGTCGGGATCACCGCGTCGGCCATCTGCGGCACGGACCTTCACTTCGTCCGCGGGACTATGGCGGGGATGGTGCCGGGCACGATCCTCGGCCACGAGGCCATCGGTGTCGTCGAGGAGGTCGGGTCCGACGTGCACGTCACTGCCCCGTAGCGGGCCGCCTTCACGTACAGCGCCCCGGTCGCGGCGTGCCTCTCTGCAACGCCTCGGCTTGTCGTGGACGGATACCTCCGGTAGGGCAACCAGCGGAGGTGGCGCCGTCACCCGTCAGGGTGAACTCCGAGAAGAAGGGGTGTCGCTGATCAGCCCCCCGGTAGTCATTGTGCAATGAGCGACATCACCGACGAAGGGAACGAAATGTCAGACACTAACGAGCTCGAGGAGCGCATCCGAGGCCTAGAGACGGCACAAGCCACTCAGGCCGCGACGGCAGCGGGAGCTGAGGCCACCCAGGCGGCCGCACAGGCGGGTATCACCTCGACGATGACAGCGATGAACGCCGGAACCATGGCGACCATGGCTGCCGGCGCTGCGGGCTTCATCGCCGGCCTCTTCCTGGGCCTCGCCGTCAGCAACGCCAGGCGCTAAATCGCCACCCCGTCCGTGTTCGTCATAGGGCACGGCTCGGCGAGGGCCCCCGCTAGCCCACCGCTAGCCCCAGGGCTGCGGGGGCCCTCGCACAGGACTGAGCACGAACCACCAGAGGCCCTGCGTAGCGGCCGCGATGCGGGTCCTCCAGGCGGCCTGGCCCCGGTGTTGCTCGTCGGTCTGGGTTCGTCCTCGCCGGCCCGGGTAGCCAGTGGTCATGACCATCGAGACCGGAACCAGCCTCACCTGCGCGAGCCCCGAG
>NZ_DATLXO010000080.1:0-18566 GCF_035575815.1 Iamia sp. | reverse complement strand
GCGCGGGCGTCGAGGACACCGCCGGCGCCGGCGCCGCGCCCAGCGTCGTGCGAGGGACACCTCCGGCCTCCGCCTAATGGCGGCGAGCGGCCTCCCGGTAGCGGGGGTTGGGTGTCAGCCCTCGACGGTGGCGGTGAAGGCGGCCAGCGCCTCCGAGGCGGGCTCCGGGCCACCGGCGGGGACCTCGTGGATGTAGAACCACACCACGTCGTCTTGGCGGGCAATGTAGATGAGCCCGCCGTCGTCGGCGTCGGAGATCTCGAAGCTCACGGCCTCGTCGCCGATGTCGGCCGGTGTGCCCTCGTCGGCGGAGAACTCCTCGTCGCTGCACCCTGCGGTGGTGGAGGCGAGCTCGTCGTAGGACGTCGAGGCCTCGTCGTCATCGGCGAAGCGGAGGCCGGCCAGGTAGAAGGTGTCGTCGTCGACCTTGTCCTCGACATCGTCCCCGGCGTCTCCGGAGCCGTCGCCGTCCGGGCCGGCGTCGTCATACGCGGCCGCCGCGGTCTCGGTGGGGGTGACCGAGGGGGTGCTGCCGTCGCAGTAGCCCTCGTCGAGCGCCGCGTCGTCGTCGACCTCGCGCTCGTAGCCTTCGACCTCGGGCAGGCGGTCGACCAGGGCGCCCGCCGGTCCGGCCTCGGTGGTCGGCGGCTCGGTGATCGTCGGCGCCTCGGTCGTTGTGGGGGCCTCGGTCGTTGTGGGGGCCTCGGTCGTCGGCGGTTCGGTCGACGGCGGTTCGGTCGACGGCGGTTCGGTCGTCGGCGGCTCGGTGTCGTCGGTGCCGTCGGGGTCGGCCGTCGTGTCCTCGGTCTCAGGGGCTCCCGGGTCGTCCTCGCCGTCGGTCGTCTCGGACCCCGACGCCGTCGTCGTGGTGGTGGTGGGGCCCGGTGCCGCCCCGTCGTCGTCGGAGCACGCCGCGGCACCCAGGGCGAGGACGACGGCAGCCATCGGGGCGAGGAGGCGAGCGGGCGAGGTGTGGCGCAACGACATGGCTGGATTCCTACCCGATGCACGCTGGTCCACCATCACTGGGTGGGGCCACCCCGTCGTCCCCGCCACGCCGAACGCCGACCGGGCGCAGGCGGGCGGTCAGTCGTAGTACTCGGCGCCGAGGTGGGTGATGGCGTCGTCGCCCTTCAGGTGGCGCAGCGTGTTCTTCAGCTTGGTGAGCTGGATGAAGATGTCGTGCTCGGGGTACAGGCCCGGCTGCACCGGCTGCGGGCTCTTCCAGTAGAAGCTCAGCCACTCCTGCACCCCCGACATGCCGGCCCGCCTCGCCAGGTCGAGGAAGAGGGCCAGGTCGAGCACCAGGGGCGCGGCGAGGATCGAGTCCCGGCAGAGGAAGTCGACCTTGATCTGCATCTTGTAGCCGAGCCACCCGAAGATGTCGATGTTGTCCCACCCCTCCTTGTTGTCGCCCCGGGGCGGGTAGTAGTTGATCCGCACGACGTGGTGGATGTCGCCGTAGAGGTCCGGGTTGCGCTCGGGCTCGAAGATGGTGTCGAGCACGCCCAGCTTCGAGACCTCCTTGGCCCTGAACGACTCGGGGTCGTCGAGGATCTCGCCGTCGCGGTTGCCGAGGATGTTGGTCGAGTACCAGCCCTCGACACCCAGCATCCGCGCCTTGAACCCCGGCGCCAGGATGGTCTTCATGAGGGTCTGGCCGGTCTTGAAGTCCTTGCCCGTGACGGGTACGTCGTTGCGGCGCGCCAGCTCGAGCATGGCGGGCGTGTCGAGGTTGAGGTTCGGGGCGCCGTTGGCCATCGGGATGGCGAGCTTCAGGCACGCGTAGGCGTAGATCTGACTGGGGGCGATCTCGGGCGCGGAGTCGCGCAGGCCCTGCTCGAAGGCCTCGACGCTCTGGTGGACAGCCGACGGCTCGCGGTACACCTCGGTCGACCCGCACCAGACGGCGACGAGGCGGTCGCAGCCGTGCTCGTCGCTGAAGCGGTTGATGTCATCGGCCAGCTGCTCGGCCAGCTCCCACTTCGTGGCGCCCGTCTTCACGTGGTCGCCGTGGAGGTTCTTGACGTACGACTGCTCGAACACCGCGGGCATGGGCTTGATCGCCCGCAGCTCCTCGCCCAGCTGCTCGAGCATGTGGCCGTCGAGCACGCCGGCGCGGCTGGCGGCGGCGTAGGCGTCGTCCTCGAAGACGTCCCACCCGCCGAAGACGAGGTCGTCGAGCTGGGCCAGGGGTACGTAGTCGTTGATCAGGGGCACGTTGTCGTCGGTGCGGGGCCCGATGCGGATCGTGCCCATCTGGGTCAGTGAGCCGATCGGCTTGGCCAGCCCCTTGCGGATGGCGAGCACGCCGGCGATGAACGTCGTGCCCACCGCACCCATGCCGGGCAAGAGGATGCCGAGCTTGCCCTGGGCGGGAGCGATGTCGACGTTGGACTCGAGGGGCACAGGGCTCTCCTGGGGGTGAGGGGGAGACCAGTCGCAGCGTCCGCAGGAGGGGCGCGACCAGGCCGGGGCAGGCTAGGCCGTCGAGCGACCCGGGAGAGCCTCCGAACGCCGTACGCAAGCGCGCCACGGGGATCGCCTCCGTACGACCTTGAAGGGGATCAGGGGGAGAGGACGTGCTCGTCGGCGACGGTGAGGGCCTCGTCGAGCACGGCCAGGCCCGCCTCCACGTCGGTGGTCGAGGTGGTGACGGGCGGGACGACGTTGAGGCGGTTCATGGCCGCGACGGGCACGACGCCGCGCTCGACGCAGGCGGCCACGACCTCCTTCATGGGGCCGGCCGCCGCGCCCGTGGCGTTGAACGGCACCAACGGCTCGTTCGGGTGGCGCGGTCACGCACCAGCTCCAGGGCCCAGAAGACGCCCACGCCGCGCACCTCGCCGACCGATGGGTGCCGCCCGGCCAGGGCGGCCAGGCCGGGGCCGATCACGTCGGTGCCGAGCATGCGCTGGGTCGGCACCGGCGCCCCATCGGCGCCCCATCGGAACTTTGAGCGGTTGAGTGCAAGTGCGGCGCACAACCGCTCAAAGTTCGGTGTCGATCGCCTACCTTCGCGGGTCAGCGATCCGCTTCGTCGGCGAGGGCGAGCCACTCGTCCTCGGTCGTGGCCAGGTCGGCCTCGACCCGGGCCAGCTCGGCGCCCAGCGCGGCCATCCGACGGTGATCGGCGTCGCCGGCGGCCAGGGCCTCCGTGAGCTCCGCCCGCTGGGTGTCGAGGCGGCGGACCTTGCCCTCGGCCTCCTTCATCAGCTTGTGGAGGTGGCCCTTGGGCCGGCGCGACGCGGTTGTGGTGGGCGTCTCGGAGGGTGCAGCCGAGGACGCGACGTTCGCCGTCGGCGCCTTCCGGATCGGGGCCGACGTGGCGGCGGCGCGACCCTTGGTCCGCCCGGCGCGACGCCGCTGCTCCCACGCCTCGTAGCCGCCGGGGAGGCGCCGCCCGTTCGTGCGCTCGTCGATCACCAGCACATCGGCGACGGTGCGCTCGAGGAAGGCGCGGTCGTGGCTGACGACGACGAGCGCGCCGGGCCAGTCGTCGAGGAAGTCCTCGAGCACGCGCAGGGTGTCGAGGTCGAGGTCGTTGGTGGGTTCGTCGAGGAGCAGCACGTTGGGCTTGGCCCGCAGGGTGAGCAGGAGCTGGAGGCGGCGGCGCTCGCCGCCCGACAGCAGGCTGATCGGCGCCCGCTGGGCGTCGCCGTCGAACCAGAACGCCTCGAGGAGGGCGGCGTCGCTCCAGTCCGGGTCGCGGTGGGCGCCAGCGACGGCCTGGGCCACCCGCATGCCCGGGTCGAGGGTGATGCCGGTCTGGTCGTAGACCGAGACCCGGGCGGTCGAGCCCTGGACCACCCGCCCCTCGGCCGGGGCCAGTCGCCCGGCGATGACGTCGACGAGGGTCGACTTGCCGGCGCCGTTGGGCCCGACGAGGCCCAGTCGCTCGCGCCGCGCGAGGGAGAGGTCGACCCCGCGGAACAGCCACTCCCGATCCTCGTCCCAGCGATGTCCGACGCCGTGCAGCTCGACCACCTGGTCGCCGAGACGGGGCGTGCCGTGGTGCAGCGGCAGGTCGTCGGACGCCCGGGCTGGTGCCTCGGGCCGGGCCTCGACCAGGGCTGTGGCACTGTCGACCCGGGCCTTGGCCTTGGTCGACCGGGCCTTGGCGCCCCGGCGCAGCCAGGCCAGCTCTCGCCGGGCCAGGTTCCGGCGCACCGACTCGGCCGACGCCGCCTGGTCGGACCGGACCGCCTTGGCCTCGAGGTAGGACGCGTAGCCGCCGTCGTGGCCGTGACCGTGGCCGCGGTCGATCTCCAGGATGCGCGTCGTCACGCGGTCGAGCACGTGGCGGTCGTGGGTCACGAGCAGGAGACCCCCGCGGTGGGCGGCGAGACGCTCCTCGAGCCAGGCGATGGCGTCGATGTCGAGGTGGTTGGTGGGCTCGTCGAGGATCAGCAGCACGCTGTCGTCGTCACCGCCGGGCGGGCCGAGCTCGGTCAGGGCGCGCGCCAGGGCGGTGCGGGTCATCTCACCGCCCGAGAGGGTGCTGACATCGCGGTCGAGCAGTGCGGTCAGCCCCAACCGGTCGGCCGCGGCCTCGGCCAACCAGGCCCCGTCCCCCTCGGCGCCGATGGCGTCGCGCACCGTCCCCGGAGGCAGGGTGCGGTCCTGGTTCACGGCGACGACGCGACTCCCGCGGCCCCGGCGGATGGTGCCCGAAGCGGGCTCGACCTCACCGGCGACGACGCGCAGCAGGGTGCTCTTGCCGCAGCCGTTGAGCCCGACCACGGCCAGGCGGTCCCCGCTGGCGAGGGTCAGGTCGACGTCGGTGAACAGCGGCCGCTCGGGCCGCGTCACCGTCACGCCGTCGGCATCGAGGAGGATCACGACCTTCGAGGGTACGGCGCCCTCCGCGATCCCCCGCATCCCCAGCGGGGGTCACCGCCGAGCCGATCCGACACCGAAGTGGTCACCGATCCGGGTGCCGGGACCCCCGAACCCCGTACCAGTTCGGCCGCGACACCGAAGTGGTCACCGATTCGGGTGCCGGGGCCCCCGAATCCGCTACCAGTTCAGACCAGGGGGGCGCCGGGCGCAGGGCCGGGTGGGTCGCCTGCCGGGCGCGAGGGCACGCGTAGCCTCGGGGGATGGCTCCTGGCGACGGCATCCTGGCCGGCCCCCTCGACATCGACGGGCCCCGGCGGCGGCGCACCACCTACCCCGAGGTCACCGCCATCCCCGGCCTTGCCATCACGCCCCGCGGCGAGCGCGAGCCGTGGATGGTCATCAGCGCCCGGGCCGACCAGATGTACGCCCGGGACGCCCAGGGCCGCCAGCATCTGCTGCGCCCCGTCCCCGGCGGCTTCACCGTGCAGGGCCAACCCGTCACGCTCGTCGCGCCCCGCCCCGTCGCGCCGGACCGCGAGGCCGGGCGCACCTCGTCGGGATCGATGGCCGGGCCGAAGGCGTCGGCGCGCGTGGCGCGGGCCGGTCGGATCCTGGTCGAGGGCATCCACGACGCCGAGCTGGTCGAGAAGGTGTGGGGCGACGACCTCCGCGGCGAGGGCGTCGTGGTCGAGGTGCTGCACGGAGCCGACGACCTGGCCTCGGTGGTCCGTGGGTTCGGGCCCCGCCCGGGACGTCGCCTCGGGATCCTGCTCGACCACCTCGTCGACGGGTCGAAGGAGACCCGTCTAGCCGCGACCGTTCGTCACCCTGACGTGCTCGTCACCGGCCACCGCTTCGTCGACGTGTGGCAGGCGGTGACGCCGGCGGCGGTCGGCATCGACCGGTGGCCGACCGTTGCGCCCGGCACCCCATGGAAGGAGGGGGTCATCGCCGCGCTCGGCGGAACCGAGAGCCCGGCGGCCTTCTGGCGGCGCGTGCTCGGCTCGGTGCGGGACTGGACCGACCTCGAGTCGGACCTCATCGGCGCCGTCGAGCGGCTCATCGACTTCGTCACCGAACCCGCTCCGGGGTGACGACCCGCGGTCCGCCCCGAGAGGCTCGCACGCCCACCCGCCCGTAGAGTGCCCCGATGGAACGGGCGATCCCCCTCGGGCACCTGGCCGGGGTGCGCATCACCATGAGCTGGGTCGTCCCCGTCGTGGCGTTCTTCTACGCCCTGACCCTCGCCCAGGGCGCGCTGCCCAACGCGGTGCCGGGCGAGCCCGGGGCCAGCTACTGGATCGGCGGCGCGCTCGGCGCCGGGCTGTTCTTCCTCTCGCTGCTGGCCCACGAGATGGGCCACGCCCTCGTCGGGCGCCACGAGGGCATCGGCGTGCGCGGGATCACCCTCACCCTTCTCGGCGGCTACACCCAGTTCGACACCGAACCCGAGACGCCCGGGGCTGAGCTGCGGGTGAGCGGCGTCGGGCCGGTCACGAACTTCGTGCTCGCCGGGGTCTTCTACGTCTGCTCGACGGCCGTCGGCGGCGACGTCGGCCTCCTGGCCGTGATCGGCGAGATGTTCGCCTGGCTGGCCTTCGTGAACCTGCTGCTCGCGGCGATCAACATGTTGCCCGGCGCTCCCCTCGACGGCGGGGCCGTGCTCGGCGCCGTGGTGTGGATGCTCACCCGGGACCGCACGCGGTCCCAGACCATCACCGCGGTCATCGGCCTGGCCCTCGGCGCCGCCATCGCCGGGTGGGGCGCGCTCATGTTGTTCGACCGGGGCAACGAGATCGGGATCTGGTTCGTGCTCGTCGGGCTGTTCATCGTCGCCAACGCCCGCACCCGCATGCGCTCGGCCTCGGCCGTCGGCGCCCTCCGCGACACCCGCGTGGGCGATGTCATGGTGGCCGACCCGCCGGTCGTGCCCGAGTGGTCGACGCTGGCCGACATCGTGGCCCGGGCGGCGGCGTGGCAGCCCCACACCGCCTTCCCGGTGCAGGCCGTCGACGGGCGCATCACCGGCCTGCTCACCGCTGAGCTGGTGCTCGCCGTCGACCCCGGTGACTGGGCATCGGTGCGCGCCTCGGACGTCGCCTGGCCGCTCGACCGGGTGCCCACCGCCTCGGTCGAGGAGCCGGTGCTCACCGCCCTCCAGCGCAGCGACGCCGCCGCCGTCGACCGGATCCTCATCGTGTGGCCCGACGGCCGGGTGGCCGGCGTGTCGGGGCGCGACGCGGCCTCGCGCGCCCTCGAGCGAGCACCCGCCCGCTCGCGCTGACCGGCCGAGGAGCGTCGAGGGGCTACCGTCCGCCGCCATGGCCGACGACACCGCTCCCTCGTCTCCGCAGTACCGCCTCGACGGTGCCGTGGCCGTCGTGACCCTCGAGGACGGGAAGGCCAACGCCATCGGCCACGGCACCCTCGCCGGGCTCCACGACGCTCTCGACCGAGCCGAGCAGGAGGCCACCGCGCTGGTGCTCGTCGGCGGGGCCAAGGCCTTCTCGGCTGGTTACGACCTGGCCATCATGACCGAGAGCACCGAGTCGATGCGGGCCCTGGTCACCGCCGGGGCCCATCTGCTGATGCGCCTCTACGGCACCGCCCTGCCCACCGTGGCGGCCTGCACCGGCCACGCCCTCGCCGGCGGCGCCCTCACCCTGCTGGCCTGCGACGAGCGCCTCGGGCCCGATGACCGACCCGCCAAGCTGGGCCTGAACGAGGTCGCCATCGGCATGTCGCTGCCGGTCTTCGCCGTCGAGCTGGCGCGCGACCGGCTGGCCCCTACGCACCTGACCCCGGCGGCCCTGGGCCGGATCTACGACCCCGCCGGTGCCGTGGCGGCCGGCTACCTCGACCGGCTGGTGCCCGGCGTCGCGCTGGTCGACGAGGCGGTGGCGCTCGGCCACGAGCGCGCTGCGTTGCGTCGCGGCGCCGTCGGCCGCACCAAGGCCGTGCTGCGCACCCGCACCATCGACCACGTGCTGGCGACGCTCGACGACGACATCGCCGCCCTGAGCGGCCCCGACGCCGGGTAGCCGCCAAGGAGGGGTAATCGACCTTCCGCCTACCGGTGGGGGTCGCGGTGGACCACCAGACCTTCGGGCGTGAGCAGGTGGCCGGTGAGGGTGCGCTCGTCGTGGCGCATCCGCCAGCGCAGCAGCTCGCCGCAGCGGTCGGCCACGACCCCCTGGTGCCCCGGGTCATGCACCAGGTCGTCGACCTGGTCGGGGTCGGCCTCGAGGTCGAACAGCAGCGGCGGCAGCACGTCGGGGTCGGTGGCGAAGTGGACGTACTTCCAGCGGTCGCTCCGCACCACGTTCAGGCAGCACTGCTCCATCGGCACGCCGAGCAGGCCCTCGGCCAGATGGAGCCACGGGTTCCGGAAGTCCCACTCCCAGTGCACGGCGGTGCGCCAACCGTCGGGCCCGGCGGCGGCCAGCGGGTCGACAGAGGGGGACGGGTCGACGGGCCGGGGCGGGTCGACGGAGGGGGACGGGTCGGCGGGCGGGAGCGGGTCGACGATGAAGGGGTCGAGCGCCCGGCCGTCGCACTGGAGCGGCGCCGGGACGCCCATCCAGGAGCACAGCGTGGGCAGCACGTCGACGTGCTCGGTGGGCGCCCGGACGACCCGACCCCGGGTGGCGTCGGCCTCGGGGCGGGGGTCGCACACGATGAGGGGCACGTGGTAGCTCTCGTCCCAGAACCCCAGCTTCTCGATGAGCCAGTGGTCGCCCATCTGGTCGCCGTGGTCGGAGGTGAGCAGCACCAGGGTGTCGTCGGTGAGGCCCCGGGCGTCGAGCGACTCGAGGAGCCCGCCCAGCTGGTCGTCGACCTCGGCCATCATCCCGTAGTACGTGGCTCGGAGCTGACGGCGGTCGCGCTCGTCGACGGGCGCCCCGACGCCGGGCAGGTCCGTCGCCACCGCGGCGAGCCGATGGCTGGCCCGCTCGTCGTCGCGCCGGCGGTGCCCGCGGAAGTCCGGCACGTCGTCGGCCGCGTAGAGGTCGTGGTAGCCGACAGGGTTCCGGTACGGCGGGTGAGGTCGGATGAAGCTGGCGTGCACAAACCAGGGATCCGCGTCGGTGCGCCGCTCGAACCACTCGACCATGCGCTCGACCATGAACGCCGTCTCGGTGTCGTCGGGCCCGAAGCGGGCCGGGGCCCACCACTCGCTGTGCGCCGTCGCCCCGGGGTGATCGACATCCGGTCGGTACAGCTCCCAGGGGTCGGAGGGGACGTCGACGCCGCACGAGCGGGTGACCGGCGGCCGAGAGGCAGTCGCCCCGCCACTGGTCGACGGTGAGGTAGAGGACGTTGCCCCGGTGCGCGTCCGGGCGCGATGGCCGCACCAGTGGCCCGCTCACGGCGAGGCGACGGGCGGTGCGGAGCGACGGGCCCGTCCGACGCTCCGGGGCTCGGCTTCCAGTCGCATCGCCGGGCCCACGGAGACCGAGGGTACCGAAGCCGGGAGCGACGAGCGGCGCTCCGGGCGCGATCCGAGACCGCGCTTGCCAGACTGCCGGGGTGGCATCGGGACCCGATCGACGACGCGGCTCTCGGCGCCCGCCCCAGGAACGGCGCGAGGCCTTCCTGGACGCGGCGGTCGTCGCCATCCGTCGCGACGGGCCGACTGTGTCGATGGAGGCGATGGCGCGCCAGGCGGGCGTGACCAAGCCGATCCTCTACCGCCTCTTCGACGATCGCGACGGCCTGCTGCATGCGCTTGGTGAGCGCATGGCCGGCCAGGTCATCATCGAGGTGACCGCGGCGCTGGAGCAGGGGTCCGACGGTGACCCCCGCGAGATGCTCCGGCGCGCCATCAGCGCGTACGTCGCCCTCATCGACGACGAGACCGAGGTCTACCGATTCGTCACCGACCAGTCGGGGCCACGAGGTCCGACCGTCACCGGCTTGTCGGCCGAGGTCGCCCGGGCCATCGCCGTGGTGCTCGGCGAGCAGCTGCGGGCCGCCGGCGCCGACTCCGGGGCGGCTGAGCCGTGGGCGTTCGGCATCGTCGGGATGGTCCACCTCTCGGGCGACTGGTGGGTCCGCAACCGCACCCTGCCCCGCGACCGGTTGGTCACCTACCTCGTCGACCTGTTGTGGGACGGCTTCGCCGGCCTGGCCCCGCCGAACCGCGAACCCCGGTCGGCCACGACGACCGACTGAACTGAGCGCGCCCGCGGCGCCGGAGCGACGGACCGCGTCCCGGCCCCGGACATGCTCCAGCGCGACTGCACCACGCGCCTGGGCTCGACGACCGGAAACCCCGGCAAGGCTTACGCTGTAGCCCGGCGGCCTGATGAAACGAACCGGTGTCCACCATGACATAACGGGCAACCTCGGAGCCGGCATCGGCCCCGATCTCTCTTGGACCATCACGCCACCTTCGCTCTCGCTGTTGCGCTGGGGTCCCATGACTCCTGGAGTAGGATCGACAAGGTGAGCCAGGACCAGCATCCACACGTGCGGAACGCCGTGGCCTCAGCTCGCTTGGAGGGCGTCGAGATGGACGATGCTGACGTGGCCGTCCTTGAGGCGGCAGCCGCTGGCGAGCTGACCACCGATGAGGCCCGCCGCCGGCTCATCGAGCAACACGGCGTTGCGCTCCCGGCCGCACACCGGCTGGCGCAGTCGGTCCACGCCAGTTCCTGAGGAGCCCCGCCGATGGCGGTGGCCGACCCCTACATCGATCCGGCGACAGGATGCCTCCACAACCTCCTCGGCATCGCCGACCCCCAGCGGCTCCGGTCCCTCGAGGCCGCGCTCGTCGGCGAGGCCGAGCGAGACCTCTACGCCCGGCCCAGCCTGATCCAGGCGACGTGGGACAGCCACCACTGGCGGGCCACCCACCGCCACCTCTTCGGCGACATCTACCCATGGGCAGGGGAGTACCGCACCATCGACATTGAGAAGGACGGGCACTCCTTCCATCCGGTCGCTCGGCTCGACCAGGCCGCTGCCTGGTGCACCAGCCAGCTCCGACAAGCGGCGGCCATCAGGCCCGCCCTGGGTGCCGATGACCCGTCGGCTGTCCTCAGCCCGGTCCTGGCCGACCTCAACGAAGCTCACCCCTTCCGAGAAGGCAATGGGCGTACCCAACGGTCACTGATCACCCAGGCCGCCAGCCTCCACGGCTGCACGCTCGACTGGTCCCCCGTGACCGCCACCGAGAACCTCGTCCGCTCGATCGCGTCCGTCGACGATCCTGACGCCTTCGCCCCCATGCTCCGCCGGATCATGCGCACCAACGACCAAGGGAACTCGACGCCGCTACGCCGTGACTCCTAGCAGGAGGCCTACAACTCCCGTCCTGTTCCTGATCGCAGGCACTTCCGGGAAGGTGGGCTCGCGCAAGACTGCTCGGTCGATGACGGTAGATCTCCTGCTTTGGGACTTCGGGGACACGCTCGTCGATGAGCGCTGGATGCGCCGGCCCCCGCGGGATCGTCCGAGTTGGGAGATGGCCTGGCTGGAGTCGATGGCGGTGCTCGCAGATCGCTGGAACGTGGGGGAGCTCAGTTCCGAGGAGGTGTTCGCCGATCTGGCCACCCGCACGGGCATGTCCACGGCCGCCGTCGCTGAACACGCTCGCGAGTGCTGCAGCCGGCTCGTGTTCAATCGGATCGCCTGGCGTGTGGCTCGCGAGCATCGACGACCGCAGGCGATCGTCACGGTGAATCCAGACCTATTCGACGATGTCGTTGTGCCACTTCATCGACTGGCTGGAGTGTTCGACGTGATCGTCTCCTCAGCGACGGAGCGCACGGTGAACAAGACCGACCTCTGCCTTCAGGCCATCGAGCAGCTTGGCATCAGTGCGAGCCGCTCCCGAGCGCTGCTCATCGACAACCGACGCGACCTCGTCGATGGGTGGCGAGCGGCCGGCGGCGCCGGCTACTGGTTCCAGGGTGATGATGTGTTCGGGTGGGACCTGCCTGCCCTTTTCCAATAGCGCCGATCGGCACGCACCACGAGCCGGTCTGGTGCATCGCGAGGGCCTTCGATCCGTGAACACAGCGATATGACTCGCAATGGAATGCCGCGCTCAGACGCTTCAAGCAAGGGACAGCGACGGCCGCCAGCCAGTTGGCCGGCGTGTGGTTCGGCGACCTAAGCATCGGTCTTCGTCGGCGGCTGAGTTGTCGCGGCTCCTACGGGTGGCGGGGTGGAGGGCGAGGAGCGTCGAATCGGGCGAGTTGGCCACGGCGACGATGGGCGCCGGCGGTGAGCACGCGCATCTCATCGCAGGATCGGTGACGGATGCCAGTCGATGGTGGCGCGGGCCCGCTCGTCGGTGAAGTCGAGGTCGCGAGGCCGATCGGCTCCGTCCGGCGTCTTCACGCCTTCGATCAGGCCGTGGGACAAGCCGAGGTGGTCCGCGACACGTTGGGCGATCTCGTACCGGCTCAGCCTGCACGCACCGGCGAGGTGCCAGACCCCGCTGCGCACCTCCGGCGGCAGGCTCGCGATCCGCCAAAGCGCGGTTGCCACCTCGGACGCCATCGCCGGTCGACGCGTCTCGTCCGCGAACCACTGCGTGGTCTCATTCCGTCCTGCCGATGTCCGGAGCTTGCCCACGACGTGGTCGTCCGGCGCGACGGAAACGAGCAACGGCAACCGAACCACGCCTGCGTGATCCGACGCGCGTCGCACGATGCGTTCCGCCTCGGCCTTCCAGCGTCCGTAGTCCCAAACGGGATCAGGGACGGCGGCTTCGTCGCGAGCGATCCCGTCACCGGCGAAGACCGCGTCGCTTGAGATGAACATCACGTCAGCCCCTGCCGATGCGGCTGCGTCGATCAGGTGCTGCGTCGCGTCGACGATCGACGCTCGATCCTTCGCGTAGGCGGCATGGATCACCAGCGAGGGGTTGGCGCGACGGACGGCAGCCATGGTGGAGCCGCGATCGCGTAGATCGGCGCGAACATCCGGGATACCAAGGACCCGCCGCCGGGACGTCAGAGCGACCAGCGCGTCCGGATCAGGTGCAGCCCGCAGCATCCAGTGGCCGAGTAGTCCGCTCGCTCCCGTCAGGAGCACGGGCCGGTCACCCATGGTGGCGATCCTCGATGCTCTGGTCCCGTGGGTGGCCTACCGAGGAGGCCATTCGAACGATCCAACGTCGACCACGAGGCGCCCCACGTCGGCGAGTTCTAGCCGCTCCACTCGCTTCCATCAGGGGGTACAGCGGCCCGACATCCGGCCCCTGTCACGCTGGTTGCGGATCGTTCTTGGCGCAGGATGAGGAGCCGCAGCGTGAAGTCGCTCGCTACAGCACCCTCTTGCGGCCCGAAGGTTGCCATGACCGAGCGGACGCCCGTGGCGTCGGTGAGGGGTCGCAGCATCGAGTCGACGTGCCGGATGCGGTGGACGCGATCGACCCAGACATCGAGGTCGAAGCGCCACGGCTCGACCACATCGACCACGCGATCATCAGGCCCGCTTCGGGCCCCGGCCGTGGAGGATGCCGACAAGGGCCTTCACCGCTCTGTCGGTGCGCGGCCCGCGGGAGAAGGTGGTGAGGTTGAGCGGGGCAGGCATGCGCTGGCGGGCGACGGCCTTGGCCCGGGTGAACTCCCGGAGGCCATCGGCGCCGTGGATGCGGCCGAAGCCGCTGTCACCCACGCCCCCGAAGGGCAACGACGGGATGCCGGCGAAGGAGATCACCGAGTTCACCGCCGTCATCCCCGAGCGCAGGCGGCGAGCCAGCTCAGGGCCCCGGGCCTTGGAGAACACAGTGGCCCCGAGGCCGTAACGGCTGGCGTTGGCCTTGGTCACAGCCTCGTCCATGTCGCGCACCCGGGCGATGGTGAGGGTGGGTCCGAAGGTCTCGTCGGTGTTGGCCAGGGCGTCCTCGGGCACGTCGACGAGCACCGTGGGCCGGGCGTAGCGGTCGTCGACGGCGTCGGCCCCGCCGATCAGGGCCCGGCCCCCGCGCGCCAGGGCATCGGCGATGTGGCTGCGGATGACCTCCAGCTGGCCGGGCATGGTGATCGGCCCGATGTCCGCGTCGGGGCCGCTGCCGGCATCGACCTCACTCGCCTGGGCCACGACCTTCTCGACGAAGGCGTCGTAGACGTCGGTGTGGACATAGGCGCGCTCCACGCCGACGCAGGTCTGGCCCGCGTTCGACAGGGCGCCCCACGTGGCGGCGTCGGCGGCGGCCGCGACATCCGCGTCGGCGTCGACCACCATGGCATCCTTGCCGCCGCACTCGATGAGCACCGGCGTCAGCGTGTCGGCGGCGGCGGCCATGATCTTCTTTGCGGTCGCGGTGGAGCCGGTGAAGGCGATCTTGTCGACGCGTGCGGTGACCAGGGCACCGCCGGTGGCCCCGAAGCCGGTCACCACCTCGAAGAGCCCGGGGATGCCGATGGCCTCCGCGGCCGCCTCGGCCAGCCACTCCCCCACGCCGGGGGTGTGCTCGCTCGGCTTGAACACCACGGCGTTGCCCGCCGCGAGGGCATAGGCGATCGACCCCATGGGCGTGAACACCGGGTAGTTCCAGGGGCCGATCACGCCGATCACACCGAGGGGCAGGTACTCGAGGGTGGCGGCGTGGTTCGCCATCAGCAGACCCGGCGACACGCGACGGCGCCGGAGCACCTTCTCGGCGTGGCCGCCGGCCCAGGCCAGGTGGTCGACGGCGAGGACGATCTCCAACATGGCGTCGCCGTGGGGCTTGCCCGTCTCGGCGTGCACCAGGTCGGCCAGCTCGTCGGCCCGGTGGGTGACGAGCGCCTTCCACGCCCTGAGCAACGGGGCCCGGCCGTCGAAGTCGAGCGCGGCCCAGCTCGTCGCCGCCGTCCGGGCCCGGGCCACGGCGGCGGCAACGTCGGCGGCGCTGTGCACCGGGTGGGTGCCGACCACCTCGCCGGAGGCCGGGTCGAGCGAGTCGAACCTGTCGCGCTCGCCGATCGGGCCGGGGTCGTTCGTGGTGCCGTCGTTCGTGGTTCCGTCGTTCGTGGTGGTGTCGGTCGCGGTCATCGGTGCGGGCCTCCGGGTGGCGTTCTCGCGCTCAGTCGAGCACACCCTGCCCCCGGAGACCCCGGTCACCCACCCCCGGGGCCGCGGCTACCGGGGCACGCTGACCGCCAGCTCGGGGCGGTGCTCGGCCAGGAGCGCGTGGTACGCGTCCTGCTCGAGGGGGCGAGAGAGCAAGAAGCCCTGGCCGTAGTGGCATCCGAGGGCGCGCCGCGCGTCGAGCTGCTGGTCGGTCTCGATCCCCTCGGCGACCACCGTGGTGACATCGAGCGAATCCGCCATCTGCAGGATCGTCTGGGCCAGGCGGGAACCCGTCGAGTCACCGTCGAGCTCGGCCACGAAGGTCCTGTTGGTGTCGGCCATCAGCGCGGTCTCGGTGATCTCGACGGTGAGGCGCGACGGCGACAGGCCGCTGCCCTCCAGGGCGTGGGCGACGGTGTCGAGGAAGTCAGGCGCCGAGAACTGCACCCCGGACACGTTGACGCCGTCGGTCGAGCCCGTCCTCGCCGCCTGCCCACAGGCCTGGGCCAGGACCCACGCGCCGATGGGGACGACCAGACCGGTCTGTCGTACATGGCGATGTCGGCGTCGCGCAGCAGCCCCACGGTGGTCGACGACGCGTCGGCGGCGGCTGGCCACCACGCCGAGCTCCATGTCGCCGATCGACACCGGCACCCTCAGGGCATCGAGGAACGACTGGCGGTGCCGAGGATGAGGCGCGCCACCCCGGCGAGCAGGACGACGGCGAGGAGGGGGTGCGCCACGGCCCAGGCCTGGTCCATCGGGTCACACCCTCGGTCACCAGGATGGGTTCGACGAGGAAGATCAGGGCGAGCAGGGCGGCGGCGACGCCCATGATGGCGGTGTCGACGGGCCCGAAGGGGTCGCGGATCACGAGCGCCTCGCGGACGCGGAGGCCCACCGAGGCGACGAGCAAGATGAGGCCCGCCAGGATCAGGGCATCGTCGGGTGCCGGGAACTGCTCGGTCCCCGCCTCGGCGTGCCACCAGGCCATCAGCTGGGCGACGAGGATCGACGTCAACCCGGCCGCCTGCAGGACCCAGGCCAGGCGGTGCCCCGTCGCTGGGCGCGGCCTCTCAGCTCACGGGCGCAGTGGGGGTGAAGCGGACCGCCAGGTGCTCGTAGCCCGAGACGAAGTTGGCGGGGCGGGCGGCGGGCTCGTCGTCCTGGGCCACCTCGAGGTCGGGCAGCCGTCGCAGGAGGTGCTCGACCATGCACGACAGCTCGATCCGGGCGAGGCTGTTGCCCAGGCAGAAGTGGGTGCCGAAGCCGAACGCGACGTGGTCGTTGGGACTGCGTCCGATGTCGAACCGGGACGGGTCCGTGAACACCTCCTCGTCGCGGTTCGCCGAGCCGTAGAGCAGGAGCACGTCGTCGCCCTCGGCGATGCGCTGGCCCCGCAGCGCAACGTCGCGGGTCGCGGTGCGGTTCATGTTCTTGATGGGTGACACCCAGCGCAGCATCTCCTCGACCGCGGAGGGCAGGAGGCCGGGGTCGGCCGCGAGCCGCTCGCGCTCGCCGGGCACGGTGAGCAGCTGGTACATCCCGCCGCTGATGACGTGACGGGTGGTCTCGTCGCCGCCGATGAGGATCAGCAGCGACTCGTGGAGGATCTCCTCGTCGGTGAGGCGGTCGCCGTCGACCTCGGCGTGCACGAGCGTCGAGACCAGGTCCTCTCGCGGCCGGGCCCGGCGATCCGCGATGGTATCGAGGGCGAAGGCGGTGTAGTCGGTGAAGGCGGTGGCCGCCGAGTCCAGCCGGTCCGGATCACCGGTGAGGGCCGAGAGCAGCGTGTCGGACCACTCGAGCAGCCGGGCCCGGTCCTCGGGGGCCACGCCGAGGGCGTCGCCGATCATGATCATGGGCAGCCAGGCGGCGACGTCGGTGACCAGATCGCACTCGCCGCGCTCGCACACGGCGTCGATGATCTGGTCGCACGCAGCGCGCACGGCGCCCTCCTGGTCGCGCACCCGGCGGGGGCTGAAACCCTTGTTGACCAGCTTGCGGCGCTTGACGTGGGCGGGGTCGTCCATGTCGATCATCATCGGGATGGGACCGGCGTCGGCCCGGATGCCCCCTGCGCTCGAGAACGTGGCCGGGTCCCGGGAGATGACCTTGAGGTCGTCGTGGCGGGTGATGCCCCACGCTCGTCCGTCCCAGTAGACCGGTGCGTTCTCGCGCATCCAGCGCATCTCGTCGTGGGGATCTCGGCCCCAGAACGCACCCGAGATCAGGTCGATGTCGGGTCGGGTCGGGTGGTTCGCGTCGCGGGCCATCAGCGTCCTCCCGAGGGCTGCTCGTGGGGCACGCCCAGGCTCGCGGCCAGCCGGGCCAGGGCCACGGCGGCGACCGGCGTGTCGATCCCCAGTCGGGCGCCGAGGGCGACGGCCAGCGCCAGGTCCTTCTCCCCGAGCGAACGGGTGTGGGTGAGGATGGGCGCCATCGGGTCATCATCGGCGACCGGCGCGGCCGTTGCACGGATCATGACGGCGCCGGGCCCGCCGGTGACGGCGTCGGAGTGGCGTACCACCTCCCCCAGGGCGACCAGATCGACCCCGGCGGCCTCGGCCAGCTGCTGGGCCTCGCCCACCGCCGCGTAGGCGGCGAAGGTGATGAGGTTGCGGGCGATCTTGGCCCGGGTGCCGGAGCCGGTCGGACCGAAGTGGACCACGAGGTCGGCGAAGAGCGCGAAGGGCTCGCGGCAGCGCTCGATGGCCTCGGCGGCGCCACCGGCCATGACGGCGAGGCGCCCACCGTGGGCGCCCATAGCCCCGCCGCTCACCGGGGCATCGACGATGTGCACGCCGTGGGCGGCCCCCGCCACGGCCAGCTCCTCGGCCGTCTCCGGGAGGATCGTCGAGTGGACGGCCACGACCGTGCCCGATGCCGCGACGGGCAAGATCTGGCCCACCACGGTGCGCACCTGGGCGTCGTCGCGCACCATCACCGAGATCACCGTCGCCCCCGACGTCGCCACCCCGGCCGCGTCGACCGCCACCCCGGCTCCGATGCGGGCGAAGCGTTCGGTGGCCTCGGTGACCACATCGCAGACGACCAGACCGCCCGGGTGGGCGAGCAACCGCCGGGCCATCGGCGCGCCGATCTGGCCCAGGCCGATCCAGCCCACCTTCTCGCTCGGGGTCTCGGTCTCGTCGGTCACGACCCCGTCCCCCACCCGAACTGGGGCACGCCCTGGTCGTCGCAGCAGCCGTTCCGTGCCCCAGAACCGGGGTGGTGCGCCATCAGCTGCGCACGACCTGGCCGCCGTCCACGTTGAAGATGTGGCCGGTGACCCAGCTGGCGTCGTCGGAGAGGAGGAAGAGCGCCATGTCGGCCAGGTCGTCGGGGGTGCCCTGGCGCTTCAGAGCCAGGTTCCCCACCAGGTCCGCCACGATGGAGGCGGGCACGACCGTGCGGGTGGCCTCGGTGTCGGTGGGGCCGGGGGCGATGGCGTTGATGCGGATGCCCGAGCCGCCCAGCTCGTGGGCCAGCTGCTGGGTGAGGCCGTTGATGCCGACCTTGGCCAAGCCGTAGAAGCCGGCGTACATCCACGCCGCGGTCGACGATTGGTTGACGATGGCACCGCCCCCACGAGCCGCCATGGACTCCCAGCAGGCCCGGATGCAGATGAGCGCGCCGTCCATGTTCACGGCCATGAACCGGCGGTAGTATTCCCAGTCGACCGTGAGCAGCAGGTCGATCTGCATCCC
>NZ_DATLXO010000079.1:0-12831 GCF_035575815.1 Iamia sp. | reverse complement strand
GGGCCTGCCCCGCTGGGTCTCGGCGCGCTGCTGGGCTCCGGCGGCCCGGTACGCCCGACGCCCCCCGTTGCGAGCCACCTCCTCGCCGATCGTGCCCCGGTGACGGCCCAGCCGGACCGCGATCGCCCTCAGCGGTTCACCACGTTCGATCCCGGCGCGGATCTCCTCGCGCTCGGACAAAACCAAGGGCTGGGCTGGCATGCTGGGATCTCCACCGGTCGACGGGTGCGTGTGAACCCGGCCATCCTGGCCGGATCGTCGCGTCGACCGGTGGAACCCCGACCCTCAACCTGCAGCCGTCACCCCTTGAACTCGCCGGGGATCGGCCCGATGCCTGGGAGTCCTGGAACGACTGCGCCGAGGAGTGGGGCCGCATCGGCGACACCGAACGGAGCCAACAGGCTCGCGCCTACGCCGAAGACAACCCGACCGTCGCGGCGCGCCGCGCCGCCGGGACAGCCAACGACGACCCTTCGCCATCGACTGGTTCGACGAGCCCCGGTAGCCCTCCCAGCACACCGGGTGGGTCCGCGGCCGCCCTCGTCACCGGATGCGGTCGCCGCCGATTGAGCGGGTCGACCCGTCGACCGCAGAGCGGTCAGCCGGTCCCATCGGGGCCGGGCGCGTGATCGAGCCACCAGGCGGCGAGGTCGTCGCGTCGCATCAGCACGGCCTCGGGCTCGGCCTGCACGAGTGCGAGGATCTGTCGCAGGGCCTCAGCGCGTGCCGGCTGGCCGCTCCAGCGGGCGTGAAAGGCGACCGTCATCAGCCGGCCGGCGCCGTCCGCGGCGCCGTCGTCGACGAGGGAACGAAGGGCCATGGCGACGCACTCCACGAAGTCACGGGGGCTCGAGAACCCGGGTGAGACCAGGTAGTCGCCGTGGCCCAAGACATCGTGGCCCTGCCCGAGGATCCACGCCGCCACCTGTGGGTTGCGGGCGAGGGCGACAGCGGTGGCCGACACCGTGACCGGAGCCCCTGCGGCGTCGATGATCCGGGCCAGTCGCCAGATCCCGGCCCGGCTGCCGTACTCGAAGTGGGACTCCGTGCCGAGGTCGCGCACCGGCGGGGGCACCTCGATGGCGTACTCGCCCCAGCCCTCGTTGCGGCCATCACCCTCGACCATGGAGAGCTCGGAGCCTTCCTCGTAGGCAACCACCACGTTGACTGCGACCGACGCACCGCCGGGCCACCTGACCTTCGGAGGATGGCGCCCGTAGCCGACGAAGTCACGGGCCGGGCCCGGGCCGGCGAGGTCGGCGACCGGCAGGGGCGGGCGGAAGCGGGGAGGCACGTTCCTCAGTCCACCACGGCACGGGCCGAGGGTGCCGCAACCGCCCGTCGAGCTCGGTGAGGTCCCGGCCCGAGCGTCGAGCACGCCCCCGGATCGATCCGGCTGGCGGCGAAGCTGAACGGTCGGTCACCCAGCCTCGGGGCGGATCAACGATCGGTGAGCTGCTCCTGATCGGCGGGGTTCGAGGTTTGGGGGCGGGCGGCCTGGCTCACCCCCGACGCCGCTTTCGAGGTCCGGGCGAGAGCGACGCCGACACCGACGAGCACCGCCCCCAGTAAGAGGAACCCGAGGTCCCACGAGACCGGACCACCCGCGTCGTCGCGGACGTGGTGGATCGCCAGCAGGTGGTGGTTGATGATGCCCTCGACCAGGTTGAACCCGCCCCACCCGGCCAGCAGCAGCCCGACCTGGACGCGCCACGGAGGCGCCCGCCGTCGCCGCTGCCAGGCCCGGATGGTCAGGTTGGCTCCGGCGAACGCGACCACCCATGTCGCCACGTGGAAGAGCCCGTCAGCCAGGGTGTTGGCCTCCAGACCGGCCACCGTGGTGGCCGGGTGGTCGCCGGTGTCGGTGAGCATGTGGTGCCACTGGAGGATCTGGTGGAGGACGATGCCGTCCACGAACCCGCCGAACCCTATGCCGAGCAGCACGCTTGGGAGCCTGGGCGGTGCACTGCGATCCTGCTGCGACGCCATGGCCGGCCACTACCGGAGGTGCCGCCGCTCAAACGGCCGGGACCGGGAGGGCTCGGCGGCCCCGGACCGGAGACGGACAGCGGGTGCGGGCATCGACCACATCGCCGGGCGCCGCCAGCGACCGAGGTTCAACGTTCGCCGGCCACGGCCCGGATGATGACGACATCCTCCTCGTCGATGCCGGCGGGCACCGTGCCGGCTCGCTGCTGCTCACGCATGAGCGGGCCGAGGGGGCCGCGGTGGCGATCGACGACCGCGGCCCCGGGCAGGCCGGCGCGTCGGAGGCGGGCGATGGTGGCGTGCTCGTCGATGAGCGAGGAGTGCACGAGCAGGATCGCGCCGCCGGGTCGGAGGTGGCGGGGAGCGTCGTCGCAGATCGCATCGAGGACCTTGCGGCCGTCGCGACCGGCGACCCAGGCGCGGGACGCGCCGTGACGCGGCAGGGCGTCGGCCGGCGAGGGGACGTACGGGGGGTTGCTCACGATGCAGTCGAAGTACTCGTCGCCGACGGGCTCGAAGAGGCACCCTCGCAGAGCGCGGACCCGCACGTGGTTGCGACGAGCGTTCAGGCGGACGGTCATCACCGCCCGGCGGGAGACGTCGACCGCCGTCGCCGAGCAGCCTTGCTGGGCCGCGACGAGGGCCAGGACGCCGCTCCCGGTGCAGAGGTCGAGGACGCGCGCCCCAGGGCCGAGGCGCTCGCGGCGGAGCGCCTCGGCCAGGCGCCAGGAGTCGGAGATGGGGGCGAAGACGCCGGGGAGGGTCATGAGTTGCATCGGTTGCTTCGGCCTCTTCTTCCTTGGAGGGTCGAACGGTCGCCATCGTCTTCGAGTCGATCAGTGATGGAAGGCCTCGATCAACCAGCCGGTGGCCCCGCGGAGGCCGGCCTGGCGCAGCTGATCGGCAGCGGTGTGCTCGGTGACAGCTCTGGCCGCGTCCAGGCCGGCCTCGGAGTGGGGCTCGATCTGGTCGAAGATGTCGCGGAGCCGACGACGGGTGGGGATGGCCTCGCCCGACTCGAGGTCGGCCAGTCGGCCGTGGATGCCGTCGCGGAGCGCGCACCAGCGGTTCTCGGCGATGCGCCACGTCGGATGGGCATCGAGCGCCTCGCCGTCGTGGTGCCGCTGCGCCAAGTGGCGGATCAGGGCATAGACCGTTTCGGCGACCGCCGCGGAAGCCGCGACGGTGGGTTGCACGTCGGGGACGCGCACCTCCAGCGTCCCGTGGATCACGTGCGGTCGTAGCTCCCACCACCATCGGCGCGGTTCGGGCACGGTGCCGCTGGCCGTTCCCCACTCAAGGTGGTCGACGAAAGCGTCCCAGCTCTCGAGGACGGGGGGCACCCCCTGGCGAGGGAGTTGCCCGGCGATGACGGGCCGGACCGATGCCAGGCCGGTGTCGCGGCCCTCGTAGAACGGTGCGGCGGCTGCCAGCGCCGCGATCTCCGGCAGGTAGCCACGCAACGCGTTGTAGACCGCGAGCGTGCAATCGGCGGTGCCCAGGGCGACGTGGACCTGAAGCGCACCGATCAGCTGCCGACGGGCCACCTCGCCGAAGTCGTCCTCGATGGCCCGGTGGCGTTCCGACGGGCCCACTGCCGTGGTGGCGGGGGCCCACGGGTGCACCGCAGCAGCAGCCGGCGCCACCACGCCGTCGCAGGCACGGATGAGCGCCGCCCGGGCCGCGGCGAGCTCGTCCCGAGCGCCCTCCACGCTGCGGTGCGGGCGAGTCAGCAGCTCCACCTGGCAGGCGGGGAGCTCCTGTTTGATCCGGGCATCGCCCCCGGCCGCTCGCACCACCTCCGCGGCGACCGGCGCGGGGGCATGGGTGGCCGGGTCGACCAGCAGGACTTCCTCCTCTAGGCCGATGGTGAAGGGATCGGTGGCATCGAACACGCCGCGGACCTCGTCCACGTCGAGGCGCGCCCGGGGACAGGCGCGAGCTGCGCCCCTGTTGACCACGGCTGGCGGTGGGGAGGGACACGCCTGATCGAAGGAGGGCAAGGCCATGGCACCGTCCTTCGGGTCGGACGCAGCAGCGGTCGCGGCGAAGCGATCACATCCTGCCCGGGCGACGACGACCGAACCACGTGCGAAGCCCCGTCGGCCTACCGACCGGCGTTGAGCAGAAGGGTGAGGCCCACCGACAAGAGCACCGACACCAGGATCATCATCAGGCAACCCAGCCCGCCGCCCAGTGCTCTCACCTCTGTGTTGCGCCCGATGCGCACGGGACCTCCCAGGAGTTCGCGACGGAGCGCTGATCGCTCGAACGACACTGCGCCCGTCTCCCCGGCCCAAACCCTTCCCCGAGCCGCCGTCGACGCCCTGCGAGGACGCAAACTGCTACCGCCGAATGGGTGAAGTAGGAGCCGACCGACCCGTCGTCCCGCTCGACCGACCCCGGGCCAGCCCCTGTGCGTGATGTTCGCCAGCCCCGCGCTGCTCACCGTCCGCTGCCGCACCCTCGAGCAGATCGGCGCGCCGGTCAGCTGGTGCAGGTCGTCATCGGTGGCGTTCGGCACCGGACGATCGGTAGCAGCCCCGGGCCCGGCTCGTCTAGGTGTTGATCATCCACCACATCACCAAGCAGATGATCACACCGACCAGGCCGAGACCGGCGAAGAGCTCCACGAACATCGTTCCTCCCAAGTTCCCCTGACGCCCCAGACCCGGATGGGCCGATGCCCTGCCATCCGCCCCTGTCCGCGACGGTACAACCCGCCGAGGCGCCGATGGTGAGGAGCTCAGGCACTCCAATGGGCGGCCGCCTGCTCGTCGGCCTGCTCGGAGCAGGCCCCCACGATCGCCCCGACGTCGTCGCCGAACTCGTCGGCGATCTCCCGGAGCCGCTGCTCGCCCCCGGCGTCCTCGGCCACGTCGTGGAGCACGGCGGCGATGGCCTGGTCCTCGTCACCGCCGTGCTCGAGCACGAGTGCGCTCACGGCGAGCACATGGGCCAGGTAAGGGATCTCGGTGCCCTTGCGAACGGCGCCGTCGTGGGCCACCCGGGCGATCTCGACAGCACGGGTGTAGCGGGGGCTCAGCGTCGTCATCCGCCGATCGTAGGACCGACGCGGATCGGACCCTCCCGAGCTTCCAGAGGGCCGCGGACCTGGCTTCACTGTCGTACCCCTGTGAGACCCTCGAGTCATGACCTCCTCGAACGACACGGCCCGACCTTGGTGACTGCTGCGCTCATCGAGCGCCTCGGCCGCCTGCCGAACGTGACCGCGTCCGAGCAGGACGACGGCCGAGTCGTCGTCCTGCTCGGCGGGAGTGTGCCCGACCTCGTCGTCGACCCGGCGGCCGTCGTGGTCCTCGAGCCGCTCACGACGCCCTGGGGCGCTCCCGCGCTGCGCATGGTGCGCCACGACCTCGCCGCCGACGGCTCCGACGGCGTCGCCACGGTCGTCGTGTTCGAAGGCGACGTGATCTTCGCCCCCGACCCCGCTGCAGGCCAGGAGCGGGTCGTCCCCGGGCGCCTGCCCCACGTGGTGTCCGACCTCCCCCCGGTGGTCAGCTACCACGAGGTGCGCAAGCACCTCTCGGCGGGCGCCGATCCCGACGCCGATGGCGACCGGCTGGTCGCCTTGGCGCTCGCCGTCAGCGCCTGCGTGGAGGGTGCTCGCCGGGTCGGGCTCGACGTCCGCGAGCTTGATGCCGAGCTCACCGACCTCATCGATCGGGCACGGTCCTACTGAACCGCAACCAGGGCGGAGGAGGTCGCGCCGGCGACCGCTACCGTCGATCAGACCATCCAGAGCAGTCGAGGGACGTGGCCCGACGACGCTGCCGCAACCTGCCTCCCGGCAAGGTGCGCCCGCCACGCCGATGGAGGCACACACATGACCAGTCACCGCCGGATGGGCCGCGCCCGCCGCGACGAGAACAACTTCAAGATCCGGCCCGCCGGTGCCGGCGGCTTCGTCGCCTTCGAGGCGGCCCTGGCCCGCAAGCTGGCCTCGCTGGCGACGCTCCCCGAGCGGCACGGCGTGATCCTCACGCTCGACGGCGGCGAGGGCAACTACTTCACCCAGGCGCTCGTCGACCACGAGTGCGGTGCCTGGCTCGAGGCCGTGTCGAACGAGTTCATCACGGAGGGCCACGAGCTCGATGACGACCAGCACCGCCTCCTGGCCGCCTTCGGCCTCAACCCGCCCGACGGCTGCCCGAACCACCACCTGGCCCTCGCCCTGCCCACCGACTGGCACCACGCCGCCGCGCTGCTGGTCCGGCCGCTCGAGGCCGTCTACGGCGCCACCCGCCACACCCTCATATGCGTCGAGGTGCTCGAGGTCGACCGAGGCTCTCCCTTCGGCCCCGCCGAGGCCGACGACATCGCGGCCGAGGCCGTCGAAGGGACCGAGGCCGCCCATCCTCCCGCCCGCGAGGCGAGGGCCACAACGGCCGGAGCAAGGAACCGACCCCTGACCGGCCCGACCCCCGAGGTGACCACCCATGAGCGCTGAGCACTCCCCGACGAGGTTGGCCCCCTGGCAGGCCTTCGCCTCCACCGTCATCGTCACCTGGTCGGGCGATGGCCTTCCCCACGTCCTGGCCGGACCCTGGGCCGATGGGCGGGTCCATCGCACCCGGCACGTCATCACCGCCTTCAACCCCGACGGTCGCGACGTCGACCCCGAGGCCAACGCGGCCGCCAACTGGCGGCTGATCGCCGAGCTCGGTGCCGCCGGGCACCGGTGGGAGCCAGCCGTCGGCGCCTCGCCCGATGCCGACCACCACGAGCTCGGCGTGGTGGTCGACGGGCTCACCCGCGCCGAGGCGGTCGCCCTCGGCGCTCGCCACCGCCAGCTCGCCGTCTTCGAGCTCGACGACGAGCGGCTGATCGTCGTCCCCTGCGACCGCGGGCCGGTGAGCGAGCGCGACCGCAACCAACGCCTCGCCCCGATGGACATCACCTACGACCACCTCATCGCCTGGCGCGCCGAGCACGAGGCGACCACTGGAGACGAGCTCGACCGACTGCGGTGCCCTTCCTGCGAAGCTCTCGATCCGGCCCGCATGCTCTTCGGCATGCCCGCCGGGTGGCCCCCCGACTGGCTGGCCGTCGGCGGCTGCGTGATCGGCCCCGATCGACCCAGCTACCAGTGCCGCACCTGCGGCCACCGCTGGTGAGGGGCACCCACCTCTCGGCCTGCCGTTTCCCGCTTCGCCGCCCGGGTCAGGCTGGGGACGTGCCCGAGCGCCCCGGATCCATCGTCGTCTCCGCCACCGTGGCCGCCGCCCTCATGCTGACGGGCTGCGGATCGGACGACCCGGCGACCATCGGCTCGGGCGACGGCCTCGACCCGTCCGACACCGAGGTGGTGCTCCGCTTCACCGACTCGTCGGTGCCTCCGGAGCACCACCGCAGCTACGTCCTCACCGCCGATGGCTCCGACGTGCACGTCGTGGTCGACTCCTACGGCGACGTGCTCCACGACGTCACCGAACAGTTGTCCGAGCAGGTGTGGGACGACGTCGTATCCGACCTCTCCACCGCAGAGGTCGACGACGACCACGGCGAAGGCTGCGTCGGCGGAACCAGCACCCGGCTGACGGTGACCGAGGGCTCGGAGACCCGGGTCGACGTCACCATCGCGGCCTGTGGCGGCGGCGACGATGACGACGCCCTCGAACGCATCGCCGACCTCACCGCACCGCTGGCCGAGATCGTCGACCTGCGCTCTCTGCGCCGCGCCTGACCCCCATTGGCGCGCATGACGGGGGACGAGCGCGAGCTGTGGGCGCGCGACGTGGCACGCTCTGTGCGCCTGATCGTGCAGGACGACGTGGAGAGGGATCGGATGCCTGAGGACAAGCCCGTGCGCGTGTGTGTCATCAACGATTACGACGTGATCGTCCACGGGACCGCCGCCCTCCTGGCGCCCCACGGTGACCTGGTGCAAGTCGTCGAGTGCTCCGTCGAGGGCCTGCCCGATGCCGAGGTCGACATCGGGCTCCTCGACTGCTTCGCCCTGCCCGGAGAGGGCGCCGAGATGATCGAGAAGATCGCAGGCCACGCCAACGTGGGCCGGGTCGCCGTCTACAGCTGGGGCAACGCGCCGGAGCTGGTCGATGCATCGGTCGCCTCCGGCGCCTTGGGATACTTCAGCAAGGGCCTCTCGGGGCGCGACCTGGCCGAGGGCCTCGTCGCCGTCCACCGGGGGGAGCGCGTGGTGCGGATCTCCGAGGGCGCGGTGGACGAGGAGCCGGTCGATGCTCGCGACGACACCGCGCGACGCTGGCCCGGCCACCAGATCGGTCTCACCGAGCGCGAGAGCGAGGTGCTGGCACTGATCACCCAGGGCCAGCGCACCGCCGACATCGCCACCCACCTGTACCTGGGCGTCAACTCGATCAAGACCCACACCCAGAACCTCTTCCGCAAGATCGGGGTGACGTCGCGGACCGAGGCCGCCCTCTGGGGCGTCGACCACGGCTTCCGTCCTGACCGCAGCACCCGCGACAGCTGGACGCCTCCGCCCTGATCCGGTCCACGGCGTCGTCCGCCACCAACGTGACGCCCCGCCACGGAGGAACCGACCCCCGGACCCCGCCGGGGTGCTCCATGGCCCGGCCCCGTTCAACTGGTAGCGACATCGGGTGTGGGGACCCCCGGATCGCCGACCAGTTCGGTCGGCTCGTTGAACTGGTAGCGACATCGGGTGTGGGGACCCCCGGATCGCCGACCAGTTCGGTCAGCTCGTTGAGCTGCTAGCGACATCGGGTGCGACGACAGCACGGATCCCGCGGGCCGGTGTCGGGCGGGGGCCGTCACCCGGGGTCGAACCATCGGGTGTTGCCCGCGGCCGTCGGGTCGACCACCTCGTGACGGATGAGGGCCCGCAGCACGGTCCGCTCGGTGGGCCGGTCGAGGCGACGGTTGGCCGGCCCCAACAGCTGGCGGATCACCCCGTCGGGCGTGAGCTCGAGGCACCCCCGCAAACCATCGTCGCGGAAAACCCCGACCAGCTCGCTGCGCCCTGACGCCGCGGCCGGCCCGAAGTCCTCCAGGCAGTTGCGCAGCAGCCGACCCCAGCGTTCCAGGTCGCCGCAGGTCCGCGGTCGGGCGAAGCGCAAGCCGTCGAGCTCGCGCCCGTCGATCCGGGCGACTCGGGCCGTGGACGGGATCGGGGTGGCCGCCGTGACAGTTCCGCCCGCTGCCGGCGCCGCCATAGCCGGTGCCGCATGGGCGAGAGGACGACGCCCGGCGTGGGGCTCGGCGAGCACGGGGTCGTCGAAGGCGGCGGTCAGGTCCCCGACACTGAGGGTCGCCTGGGGCACGACGGGCGCGGCCCGGGCCGGCCGAGCGGGGGGTACGGGCCCGTCGCCCGGGCGGGCACGACGGGCCGTGGGCGGCTGCTGGATGTCGCCCACACGGGTGGGGGTGCTGGGCGGCCCTCCGGCGCGGCGAGCGGCCGCGGGGGTTGACGTCGACCTCGGCGGGTTGGCGCCGGCCGTCGTGAGCCCGGAGGTCTGGTCGGCCCTGGCGCCGTTGCCCGTCCGACGTGGGGCCGGATCGGCCTCGCCGCCGGTTGCGGCGCGCCGTGGGGCCCGACCGCTCCGGGCGTCGACCGCACCGGGACGCACGAGCCGGGGTGTCGGCATCGCGCGGGCTCGGCCCGGCGGCGGGGCGGGAGGCCGGTGGTCGGTCACGATCAGCGAGCGGCACACGTCGGCCAGCTCGCGCAGGCGGTTCGGCAGGCGGGACGGGAGCCTCGGGGCGACGTCGGGCCACACCTTCACCACGTCGAGCAGCAGGCGGGTGCCGTCGGGAAGGGCGCTGGCGTCGGTCAGTACCCGCACCGTCCGGTGGGCACCCAGCGCTCCCACCACGGCGCGGCTTGCCCGCAGCTCATCGACGGTGAACGTGGCGGCGGGGGCGGGGTGCGCGGCGGTCTCGGCGAGCACCCGGGCCAGGCGGTCGCTGTCGAGCACGGGCGCTCCGATCAGGGCCAGGCCCACGGCATGGAGGCCCACCGGCCCGCCCCCGTCGGGTCCGGCCAGGGCCGAGGCAACCGCCGCGATCACCGGGCGGGTCGTCCGCTCCGCGAAGCCGGCTTCGGCGGCGCGGCGGGCGGAGGAGGCGGCGAGGATCGCCACCGCCCACCGAGGCACCTCGTCGATGGGCTCCGCGCCGCGGTCGTACGCCGCGCCGAGGGTGGGGAAGGCGGCGCCGCCCAGCTCGGCCAGCAGGGTGGCCGGCGCACGAGGCCGCCACGCACCGGCGCGATCGGTCGCCGCGGTCAGCGAGGCCCGGGCGGCGCGGTGGGCAGTGGGGCGGGGCACACCGGCTCGGTCCGCGGCGGCATCGAGACAGGCCAGGGCGGCCGACGGGTGGACGCTGAGATCGACGACCTTGTCGACCGCAGGGACGACCAAGCCCACCCGCACCCGGCCGGTCATGGGCCCGAAGTGGAGCACCGCCTCGCCACCGACCGAGGTGACCTCACCGTCGATGCGGTCCCGCACCGTCCCTCGTCTTCCCATCGGCCCCGGCACCCGGACGAGACAACCACACATCGCCTCACCGAACAACCGTTCCTCGGGGCGAACATCGTCGGCGGGTCGCCGTGTTCGGAGCGACGGGGCTCGACCTCGCCGGGACCAGGACCGCGGGCGCATCCTTCGAGGGTGGGTGGGGGGCGTAACTGGAACGTGTTCCTGCGCCGTGGGTCGTTGCTGCATACCCTCAGGCCCATGTCGCACCTCCGTTCGCGCCGCACCCTCGCCCTCATGTCCGCCCTGGTCCTCGTCCTCACCGTCGCCTGCGGCTCCGACGACGACGACGACGCCACGACCACGACCTCCGCCGAGGAGTCCGAGAGCTCCGAGAGCTCCGAGAGCGCCGAGGGAACCGACGGCACCGACGGGACGGGTGGGGAGGACGCCGCCGCCGGGCAGCTCGTCGAGTGGTCCGAGCGGGGGCCCCACGGCGTGGGGTCGCACCAGCTCGCCCTCGACGACGGACGGCGGGTCGTCGTCTGGTACCCGGCCGAGGCCGGCGCCGGCACCGAGGAGCCGACCGAGACCTTCGACATCGCCAGCCTCCTCACCCCCGAGCTGCAGGCGAAGATCCCCGCCGAGGCCCGGGTGCAGTACCCCGTCGCCGCCGCGCCGAACGCCGAGCCGTACCCCGGCGACGGCCCGTACCCCGTGATCCTCTTCAGCCACGGCTTCGCCGGCTTCCCCGAGCAGTCGGTCGACCTGACCACCCACCTGGCGTCGTGGGGTTACGTCGTCGCCGCCCCCGACCACGTCGAGCGCTCGCTCAGCGGCCTGCTCGGCACCGGGGCCCAGGGTGTCGCTCCCCGGGAGGATCCCGAGGTGCTCGCCGCCACCTTCGATCTCGTCGAGGCCCAGTCCGGCGACGAGTCCTCGCCGCTCGCAGACCTGGCCGACGTCGAGAAGGTCGCGGTGGCCGGGCACTCGGCCGGCGCCGGCGCCTCGTATCGCATGGCCGCCACCGATGACCGCATCGACGCCTTCGCCACCTACTCGATCGGCAGCGGCAGCGAGGAGGACCCGTTGCCCGAGCCGGCGCCCACCCAGCCCGTCCTCGTCATGCTCGGCGACCGCGACGGCGTCATCGAGCCCGATGCGACGCGAGAGGTCTACGAGGGCCTCGGCGCCCCCAAGTACCTGGCCGAGGTCGCCAACTCGGGGCACCTGGTGTTCAGCGACCTCTGCGTGATCGGGGCCGATCAAGGCGGGCTCATCGGCATCGTGGAGGAGATCGACCTCGACATCCCCGACAACCTCAAGCGGCTCGGAAGCGACGGCTGCGACACCGAGGAGTACCTGCCCGCGGATGAGGCGTTCCCCGCCATCGACGCGCTCTCGGTCGCCTTCTTCCGCACCTACCTCGACGAGGAGGACGGCGCCGCCGACGCGCTCGCGCCCGGGCCCGTCGAGGGCCTCGACGGCGAGGCCGAGGTCACCCTCACCGCTGAACCCTGACGCCTCGGGGCCGGCCCCGCCGGTCGACGGGTTCGCTGCCGGTCGGCCGATCCCGGCACGTGGCGGTCGGTGGAGCTCGACGCCATGACCCCTGCCCGGCGCGCCCGAGGTTCTTGCGTCGGGTCGTCGCGCGGGACACACGACGGGAGCGCAACGACAGCCGATCGCGGACCCGCCTCCATCCCCGCTCTCACTGTCAGTTGGTGGTGACCTGGCGTTCTTCGATGGTGATGGGGGTGTTGGTGGTGAGGACGATGGCGTCCTGGGTCCCGGTCTCGCCGGTGGAGGACCTCCAGGTGACCGTGTAGGTGACCGCGGCGCGCAGGGTGAGGCTGGCGGTGTCGGTGTAGACGTGGCCGCAGTCGGTGGTGGCGCCGTCGGTGCCGGGGTGGGGGCGGGCGGGACCGGTGCACGTGATGGGGGCGGTGCCGTCGCCGGGGGTCCAGACGACCTTGGTGGGCGTCGCGGTGACCTCGGCCCAGATGCCGGGGAGCTCGGCGCGGGCGGTGACGGGGGTCCACTCGGAGCGGTCCATCCAGTACCAGGTCTTGAGTCCGGTGATCTGGGGGACTCCGTCGGGGGACGTGTGGGCGCGGGGGACCTGGATGGGCACCTCGTCACGGGCCCGCTGGGCGACCTCTGCGGCGCTGGGGAGCGGCGGCGCCGCGGGGGCTGCCGGTGCCGGTGCGGCCGGTGCCGGTGGGGCGGGGTCCGGTGGGGCGGCGGGGTCCGGTGGGGTGCAGCCGAAGGCGGAGACGTCTGCGTCGCACCAGATCCGCCCGCCCGGGGCCGGTGCGTTCCGATCCCGCACAGGCCCGGTGGAGGTGCTGCCCCCACCAGAGCCCCCGCCGGAGTCGGAGCCACCGCCGCCGGAACC
>NZ_DATLXO010000078.1:0-21581 GCF_035575815.1 Iamia sp. | reverse complement strand
GGCCAAGCTGCTGCTCGTCGAGCGGGGCTATGATCCCACCCTCGGCGCCCGGCCCCTGCGCCGGGCCATCCAGCGCCTGGTCGAGGACCCGGTGTCCGAGAAGCTCCTCTACAAGAGCTACCACGCCGGCGAGATCATCATCGTCGACGCCGAGCCCGACCCCGAAGACGACGGCAAGCCGGCCATCGTGTTCCGCACCGTCGAGGGCTTCGAGCCCCCGCCGGTCGAGCTGGCCGAGGCCGGTCCGGCCGAGTAGCCCTCCCTCGACCGAACCCCATGGAGCCCCCGCCGCGTTGCGCCTGGCAGCTCCGACCGGAGGGGTCGGCCGCGAACCTGGGTGGACGGCGCCGTGCGGGGTAGAGGGTCGGCGCTGCCCCTCGCAAAGGAGAAACCCAACATGCCCAGCTCCTACACCGTCCCTGGCCTCCAGGAGTCCGACGCCGCCACGGTGCGCGACGCCCTCCAGTACCGGCTCGTCGCCCTGCTCGACCTCCAGCTCACCCTCAAGCACATCCACTGGAACGTCGTCGGTGCGAACTTCATCGGCGTCCACGAGATGCTCGATCCGCAGCACGCGGCCGTGTCCGAGATGGTCGACGCCGTCGCCGAGCGCATCGCCACCCTCGGCGGCCAGCCCCTCGGCACCCCGGCGGCCATCACCGAGGGCCGCACCTGGGAGAACTACGCGCTCAACCGGGCCCTGACCCACGAGCACCTCTCGGCCCTCGACAGCGTCTACATCGGTGTCGTCGAGGATCACCGCAAGGCCATCGAGGTGTCCGGCGACATCGACCCTGTGTCCGAGGACCTCCTCATCGGGCAGACGAACCAGCTCGAGCTCTTCCACTGGTTCGTCCGGGCCCACCTCGAGGACAAGAAGGGCAACATCGAGAGCTGACCGTCCCCGCCGGCGTCGCCAGGACGCCGAACGGACCGACGACGACGATCGGGAGATGCGAGCATGGACATCGACGAGGACCAGGTCTGGAACGGAATCGCCAGCGTGGCGGCGATCGGCGCGGTCATGGCCACGCGGCCGGTGGTGGAGCGGGTGTGGAAGCTCGCCTTCCGTCGCGAGGCGCCCGGGAACCCGGCCAGCAAGGACGTGAGCTGGAGCGAGGCCCTGCTCTGGGCGCTGTTCACCGGGGCCCTCATCGGCGTGATCCGGCTCCTCGCCCAGCGGACCGCAGCCGCGGGCTGGGCCAAGGTCCGCGGCGACTACCCCCACGCCCTCGCCACCACCCGCCCATAGTCCCGCCCCCACGCCGGGGTACCGTGGCCCGCTGTGGTCGCCTCTCGCGCACGGGTCGATGGGGGCCGCCCGCCCGGCCTGGGCCCCGTCGTCGCCTGCCAGGGTGCCCTCCACGCCTCGCTCTGGGACCCCGGGGTCGGGCTCGATCGCCTGGCACCCGGGACGACGCCCGGGCTGGACCTGCGCGGCTTCGACCTCCACTCTGTGCGCGACTCGGCCCTCGGCGCGTTCGGTGACCTGGGTGCGGGCGAGCCCGAGCGGGCGGCGCGGACGATCGAAGCGGTCCTGGCCCAGCAGTACCGGGCCCCCGGTCGCCCGTGGGATGCGACGTTCAGGGTCACCGCCGAGCAGGACGACCCACCGGGCGACGAGGCGGTCGAGTGGCTCCACTACGACCCCAACTGGCGCCAGTTCATCGGTTCCATCCTCGCCCTCACCCTCGAGGAGCACGAGGCCCGGCTGCCACCGGCGCTCGTGCCGCGCGTCGTCGAGGCCATCGAGGCCGCGGTCCGGAGGGAGCCCGAGGGCCGCATCCCGGACTGGTACACCAACCCGGCGCTCATGCACGCCTGGCTGCAGGGCTGGGTCGGGCGACGAGTCGGCGCACCGGGCCTGGTCGCCGCCGGGCGCGCCGGCGCGGAGCGGACGATGGCCCGCCTGGCCCGCCACGGCGACGTGGATGAGTACAGCTCGCCGACCTACGACGGCGTCGACCTCTACGCCGCCGCCCTCTGGAACCGTCACCCGGCGAGTGACGAGGAGGCCCGGTGGGGCGAGACGCTGCTGGTCACCCTCGGCCGCCGGATCGGCCGGCTCTTCCACCCGGGCCTGGGCGCCATGTGCGGGCCCTACATCCGCGCCTACGGGCTGGGGCTCGACCGCTACGTGTCGCTGCTGGGCCTCTGGCTCGTCGCCGCCGGGGTGCCGCCCGAGGACGTCCTGCCCCCCGCCATCAACGATCACACCGTGCACGTCCACGACCTGGCCTTCGCGCCGCTGTTCGCGGCGCTGGCCCCCACGGTGGTGCCGCACCTGGTACTCGCGACGGATCTTCCCCGCCGCCACGAGCAGCGCTTCGGTCCGGTCGAGGCGGTGAGCGTCCTCGGCCCCGACTGGGCCACGGGCGCCGAGCGGGGACGACGGCCCATCTTCTCCCGCGAACAGTACGTGCCGGTCACCGTGCACGCCCGCGGTCCCGGTCCCGACAGGACGGTGCGATGGGTCGGACTCGGGCTCGGCGCGCCGGGCACCACCGTCGACGCCGTGGCCGACGGACAGGGTGGCGTCGAGGTCACCGTCGGCCGCGACGCGTCCTCAGGCCCGGTGTCGGTCCGCCTGCTGTGGTCCGACCGTCCGACGGGCGCCGCCGACGGGGCCCGCCTGGGACCCGTCACCCTCTCGTGCGCGTCCACGCCGTCGTCGATCACCGAGGAGGCCGACCCCGGCGGCTGGATCGCCACCCTGACCTGGGACCGGCCCACATCGCTCGTCCTCGCGGCTCACACCTGAGCTCCGCCGGTCCGGACGTCGACGCATCGGGCGTCGGCGCGGACGCCGCAACTCGGTCGTGGCGTGATCCTCGGGCTGGGAACGGACTGGTACGGTCTTCCCAAGGGAAGCATCCATCGACTCGGTCGGGCGCGTCGTCATCCCCAAGAGCCTGCGCGATGCCCTGGGTCTCGTCGCCGGGTCGACGGTCGACCTCAGCTTCTACGGGTCAGGCCTCCAGATGGTCCCGTCGGGACGGACGGCGCGCCTCGTCGAGTCCGACGGCGTTCTCGTCGCCGAGTCCGACACCGCAATCGATGACGACACCGTGCTGGCGAGAACGACGGCGAGCGCCCGGGCAGACGGTCAGGGGGGACAGTCAGGTGTCGGTCCGGCGTCGGCGACCGTCACGTAGGCCTGGGCCAGGGCCGTGGTAGTCCTGGTCTCGCTCGTGGGCGCGGGCTGCTCCCGACGCTTCGCCGGATCGAGCTCGTGGAAGGTGGCGATCACCCCGGGACACCTCGGCCCGACCCGTTCACCGAACACGAACGCCCATTCCGGCGGGACGGTCACCTCGGTGCCGGCGCGCTCCAGGCGGTTGACGACGACGGTCGCCTCGCCGATGGTGGAGCGGTCGGACAAGATGACGTGAACGGGCCGGCCGTCGGGGGCGGCGGCGTCGATGGCCGCCATGGCCCCCTCCGCGCCCTCGACCTCCCCCCCGAGCCGGGAGAAGGGGAAGGCAGCGTGGTCCGCTCGCACCTCCTGCGAGGCGACGATCAGGCTCAGGGTCGAGACCCCGGCGGCGACAATGGGGGCGACCGCCGGTGGGAGTGGGCGCCGGACACCGGTTCGGATCACGGCGACCACCGTGAGAGCGAGGCCCAGGTAGAGCAGGAAGCCCAGCGCGAGCACCGGCAGGGCGAGGTACCGGCCCAGGACGCCGTCGAGGCGCATGAGGCTGACCGTGGAGGCGGCCACGCCGAGCAGGGGCGCACCGCAGAGCGCCGCCTCGAAGGGACGACGACCGACCACGTTGGCCACGGTGGCGACAGCAGCCGCCGTCAGCAGGGCGATGATGGCGACCAGGTGCGACCCCTCGGCGCCCGGGGGCGCCACCCCGCCCCCGATCAGCAGCTGGTGGACCAGGTCGCTGTGCACGAGGGTCAGGTGAGCGCCGATCACGTCGAACACATCGCCCAGCCCGTGACTCCCGGGGGGCCGTCGGCTGTAGCTGACGAAGAGGCCCAGGTTGCCGGGCTCCCGGGTGAGCTGCTCGTAGACCGGCGCCGACCACAGCAGGGCGCCGGCGCCGGCCGCGATCCCCCCGGGACGGATCCACCCCTGGCGGGACCTCACCAGGTGGATGACGACAGCGACAGCGGTGATGGCGACGAACGGGCCGGCGACGGGAAGGGCCCCGACGTGGGTCTGGATGGCGAACGACGCTCCGGCCACCAGGTGCCATCGTCGGCCGGCCACGACTCCTGCGGTGCCCACGCCGGCGACCACGAGCGGCACGATCACCATCAACGGGTTCCAGGGCTGATCGATCCAGCTCGTCCCCGTCTGGGCGGTGAACGCGAGGGCCACCGCGGCGGCGGCCCACCCCGCCGCCTGCCCCGCGGTCCGGGCGACGGCCCACATCGACCAGCCCAGCCCGACCAGGTTCAGGGTCACGGCGGCGAGCGCCAGGCCACCGGTCCGCTGGCCCGCCGCGGCGTAGAACGGCCCGAACCAGTACCAGACGGCGGGACCGAGGTGGTTCCAGCGGGTCCGGGAGTACGGCCCGACGAGCATGTCGCCCCGCCACGCGTCGCGCGTCCCCAGCTCGAGGAGGCCGTAGTCAGCTCCCACCAGGGGATCCTGGCTGATACCGCCTAGGACGACGACGCCCACCACGACGACCGGCAGGACGGCGGCGGCCACCGCGAGACCCGAGTGCGACCACCACGGCCCGCCGGTCGGTCGCCGGCTGGCGCCGGACGTGGCGTCGGGATGTTCAGGGGTGGGGTCGGTGTCGGCGCGATGGACGGTGACCGACGGTGCCCGGCGGCTGGGCGCGGGTCCGGTCAAGGGTTCGCCCGCCATCACAGTGTCAGGGTACGGCCCGAGCACCCGGCGCCCGAGCCAGCGGGCCGTGCCGCCGCTCCCGGCGAGTCATGGCGCGAGACGGAGCGTGCACCGGACCCGCTGTCGCAGGGGGTTCGTAGGGTGTCGTCATGGCCCGGGTCCGCACGCTCCACCGCTGCACCGACTGCGGGAGCACCGCGCCCCAGTGGGTGGGCCGCTGCCCCGCCTGCGGCGAGTGGAACACCCTCGTCGAGGAGACAGACCAAGCCGCTCTCGTCACCGCCCCGGCCTGGGCCGGCTGGGGCGCGGATGGGCCGGCGAACCCGGCCCGACCCAGCACCGACGGCTCCCACACCGAGGTCGCGCCGGTCGCCACCGGCATCGGCGAGCTCGACCGCGTGCTCTCGGGCGGCCTCGTCCCCGGCTCGGTCACCCTGCTGGGCGGGGCCCCCGGCACCGGCAAGTCGACCCTCGTGCTGCAGGCCGCGGCTGGCCTGGCCCGCGCCGGGGCCACGGTGCTCTACGTGTGCGCCGAGGAGAGCCCGACCCAGGTGCGTGACCGGGCCCGCCGCCTGGACGCCCTCCACGACCGGCTCTGGCTCGTCGGCGAGTGTCTCATGCCCCGCATCCTGACCGCCGTCGACGAGGTTAAGCCCGACGTCCTCGTGGTCGACTCGGCTCAGAGCGTCGCCGATCCCGAGGTGTCCTCGAGCCCGGGCAGCGCCACCCAGGTGCGCGAGATCGCCTCGCGCCTCGTGCGCGAGGCCAAGGCCCGCGACCTGGCCACCGTGCTCATCGGCCACGTCACCAAGGACGGTGCCCTGGCCGGGCCCCGGGTGCTCGAGCACGTGGTCGACACCGTGCTCGAGCTCGACGGCGACCGCCACCACGCCCTGCGCCTGCTGCGCGCCATCAAGCACCGCTTCGGGTCGACCAGCGAGCTCGGTCTCTTCCAGCTGGGCGAGAGCGGCCTCGACGGGGTGCCCGACCCCTCCGGGCTGTTCCTCGCCGACCGGCTGCCCGGGGTGCCCGGGTCGACCGTGGTGCCGACCATCGAGGGGCACCGGCCGCTGCTCGTCGAGCTCCAGGCCCTGGTCGCCAAGAGCTCCCTGGCCGAGCCCCGCCGGTCGAGCACCGGCCTCGATCGGGGGCGGGTCTCGCTCCTGCTCGCGGTGTTGGTGAAGCGGGCCGACATCGACGTGGGAGGCCACGACGTCTACGCCCTCGCCGCCGGCGGGGTGAAGGTCACCGAGCCGGGCGCCGACCTGGCCCTGGCTCTGGCCGTCACCTCGGCCGCCACCGGGGTGGCCGTGCCCGCCGAGGTGGTCGCGTGCGGCGAGGTCGGCCTCGGCGGTGAGGTCCGCAACGTCGCCAGCATCGAGCGTCGGCTGTCAGAGGCCGCCCGCCTGGGCTTCAGCCGGGCCCTGATCCCCACCTCGGCCCCCGATCCACCCGCAGGCGTCACCGCGGTCCGCGTCCGCTCCCTGGTCGAGGCCATCGCCGCCCTGCGCCTCAACCCTGGCCCGTAGAGGCTGCACTCGGCTCGGCGCCCAGACCGAGGTCTTGCAGCCAACGAAGAACGACAGAAGCAACCTCGTCGACCCCGGACGGGGCGATGAGCCAATGCCCTCGTCGAGCGAATTCGTGGTGGGACGCGTCGTAGCGGGAGCTGATCGAGCGCGAGATGCGAGCGGAGACGTTGCGATCCACACCTCCGCTCAGGCACAGCACGGGGCACTGGACAGCACGGCGCGGTACTCGGTTCAGGCCGAAGACCATCGAACGGAACACCCGTCCGGAGTCGGGGGCCAGCTGCTCGCCTTGCGCTCTCGCTTCGGCATCGGGAAGGTCGTTGAACACGACCGCCTTCAGGGTGCTGGCCGACGGACGGAACGGGCGTCCCGCGAGGATCCGGGGCATGAGCCTGGCCAGGTGTGGGAGCGCGCGGGGCTGGGCCCACAGCACGCCAGGAGGTGCTGACGCCAGCAAGACGAGCGCCGAACAGGGAGCGGAAGCCGCGAGCTGCTGGCCGAGAAGCCCTCCCATGCTGTGCCCGATGACGATGGGCGGCTCCTCCATCGCCACACACTCGCGGCGGAGCACGTCAAGGCAGTCGGACATGGTGAGCTTCCGGAGGGTGACCGGATCGATCGGCAGCCGTCCTGGCAGCGACGGCGCCTGGACCCGGTACCCGGCGGACTCGAAGTACCGGACCCAAGGCGCGAGGAGACCACCATGGCTGAACGTTCCGTGGATGAGCAGGATGGGCGGGGACATGGACGGGGCTCCTTGATGTCAGAGATGGGCACACGACGAGGCTTCAGCCGCGAACCAGGCCCTCGGCGGCGATCGGAGGTCACGCAGGATGATGCGCTGCCTCGTGGCCGGTTGCGTCCTGCGACGAAGGTTGCGCGCCGGCCCGATCCCGCGGCGATTACCCGCGACGTAAGCCCGCCCATCGTGCGGTCGCTGCGATGAGCGATCCCGGCATCCCCGGGTGGTGCTGATGACCGAAGAGGGGCCGGTGTCGCTCATCGGGTCGAGGCCACGGTTCGACCGTGGTTACCTGTCAGGTCATCGCAGGCTCGCGACGATGGCGTCATCGTGACCACATGGGATCTGATCGACCTGCCACCGCCAACCGCGAGCGCCGGGAACCTTCGTGGTCCATCGACTCCTTCGCCGCGTTCTGGGACAGACCGGATCCGGCAATGGTGCCTGCGGTCCTCGGGCCTGACGTGGTGGGGCGATGGCCCGGGGAAGATGAGCCGGTCCGCGGGCCCGACGCCTACACCGCTCGCCTCGCCCGGCTCCTCGAGCTGCTTCCCGACCTTCGTCTCGATGTAGCCGAGTCCGCGACGGACGGCGAGCACACGTTCATCCGTTGGGTCATGCGAGCCACCGGGCTCCACGGTCCGTTCGAGATGACCGGGATCGATCGGGTCCGAGTGCGCGACGGGCTGGTGGTCGAGAACGTCATCGTGTACGACACCGCTTCCTTCGAGAGGCTCTCAGGACACGCGTCCTACGACCCCGACCACCGACTGCACGACGGGTGACCTCGTCGAGGCACCTCATCCCGCGCCCGGAGGACCCTGCTGTGGCGCCGCGCCTGGCGGCCCGTGACCCGGCGGTGCTCGCAGTCCTGCTCGCCGGCACGTTCATGGCCGCCCTCGACGTCTCCATCGTCAACGTCGCCGCGCCACAGATCCGTTCGGGCCTCGGCGTCTCCGATGCCGAGCTGCAGCTCATCGTGTCGGGTTACACCGTGGCCTATGCGGCGCTCCTCCTCACGGGGGCCCGCCTCGGCGATGACCACGGCCACCGCCGGCTCTTCCTCCTCGGCCTCGCAGGCTTCACCGCCACGTCGCTCGCCGCCGGGCTGGCGTGGAACGGCGAGGGGCTGATCGTCGCGCGCGTCGCCCAAGGCGTGGCGGCGGCGGCGATGACCCCGCAGGTCGTGACGGTCATCCAGCTCCGGTTCGGCGGCGACGCCCGAGCGCGGGCGCTCGCCCTGTTCGCCACCGTCATCGCCTTCGGCGCCGCCCTGGGCCAAGTGCTCGGCGGCCTGCTGGTGAGCGCAGACGTGGCCGGCACCTCCTGGAGACCGGTCTTCCTCCTCAACGTCCCCATCGGCATCGCTCTCCTGGTGCTCGGGCGCAGGGTGCTGCCGCCCACACGGTCGCAGGCACCGCAGCGACTCGACCTCTGGGGCGTCACGCTGCTCACGTCCGCGGTGTTGCTCGTCATGGTGCCGCTGGTGTTCGGCCGAGAGGCTCACTGGGCGCCGTGGACGTGGGCATCGCTCATCGCTGCGCTCCCGACGTCCGCCATTCTCCTTGCCCACCTGGGTCGTCTCGGACGCATCGGAGGCCACCCGCTCCTCGACCTCACTCTCCTCCGACACCGCCCCGTCACGGTCGGCCTGATGGCGGTCTCGACGCAGATGATCGCCTACGGCGGCTTCCTGTTCAGCCTCACCTTCCACCTCCAAGGCGCCCTCGCCTACCCGCCCTGGCAGTCAGGGCTCATCTTCGGTCCCTATGCGATCGGTTTCGCGGTCACGAGCATCGGTGTCCCGCGGCTCCGCGCGTCCAGGCGTCACGCGGTCAGCATCGCGGGCCTCCTGCTCATGACCGGCGGCTACGCCGCGATCGGCCTCGCCGCCGGCAGGGGCGAGTGGGACTCCACCGCGATCCTCCCGCTGCTCGCGATCGCCGGCGCCGGGTTCGGGGCCGGGTACAGCCCGGTCATCACGCGCATCGTCGCTGAGGTGCCCGCCGAGAACGCACGGGACGCCAGCGGCTTGTTCACGACGATCAACCAGCTGAGCTTCGCGTTCGGCGTCGCGACGATAGGCACCGTCTTCCTTGCCCGCTCCAGCGGTTCGGCCTCGGGCGCCGCCGTCGCGATGGCGGCAGGCCTGGCCGGAGGCCTCGGCATCATCAGCGCCGGTCTCGTCGTGCTCCTCGGTCGCGTCGAGCGTCGGTCGCAACCGACTCCCGATGCGGCTGAGCGCTGACCGCAGGCCGCCCCCCTGGCGCGTCCGACAGGTGAGAGCGGCCTGTTTGATCTCAAGCCTCAGGGAGATCGCCCCAGAAGCCCGTGACCCGCTGGAGGCGGCCGTCGGCCGCCAGCTCGCCCACGTCGAGGCCGGAGACGATCGGGGTGCCGTCGGCGCCCTTCAGCTCCCAGGCGAAGCGCACCTGGTCACCGAACCGGTCGACGCCGGTGGTGCGGACCATCTGGAACCCGGGGTACCCGGTGTGCACACCGGCGATCATCTCGGCCAGGTCGCCGTGGCCGCTGGCGTCCGCGTGCTGGTCGACGTGGCGGCCGTCCTCGGTGAACGCCTTGGCCACGAGCTCGGTCCGCTCGGCCGGATCGTTCGTCCGCCACATCGCGAAGTAGGTCTCGACGAGCGTGTCTGTGTCTGGGGTGGTGTTGGTCATGGGCTCACCGTGCACCGGGCCGGGAGCCGGCACAACGACCTGGCAGGTAAGCGCCCGGCCTCGAGGGCGTCGGTACGGTCACACCAATGACCACCATCTCCCCCACGATCGGCATCGGCGGGCTGCTGCGCGACTGGCGGCAGCGGCGGCGCCTCAGCCAGCTCGACCTGTCGAACGAGGCCGCCGTGTCGGCGCGCCACCTGAGCTTCGTGGAGACCGGTCGCTCGAAGCCGAGTCGGGAGCTCGTGCTCCACCTGGCCGAGCACCTCGACGTGCCGTTGCGAGAGCGCAACTCGCTCCTGATGGCGGCGGGCTTCGCGCCTGTCTACCGGGAGCGGTCGCTCGACGACGACGAGATGGACCCGGTGCGCGGCGCCCTCGACGCGATCCTCGCCGGCCACGAGCCGTACCCGGCGGTGATCGTCGATCGGCTCTGGAACCTCGTCACCGCGAACGCCGCCGCCCTCGGCCTGTTCACCGTCGGCGTGGCCCCTGCCCTGCTCGAGCCCCCGGTGAACGTGGTGCGCCTCGGCGTGCACCCCGACGGCCTCGGCTCACGCGTCAAGAACCTGGCCCAGTTCAGCGAGCACCTGCTCATGCGCCTCCAACGCCAGCTGGCGGTGGCCCCCGACCCGGAGCTGGCCGAGCTCTACGAGGAGATGCTCGGCTACCCAGGCGTCGTCCACGAGTCGCCGGTGGTGACCGATCCCACCGCCCTCCTGTTCTTGCCGATGGTGTTCGACGCTCCAGACGGCCAGGAGCTGTCGCTGTTCAGCACGCTCGCCACCTTCGGCACGGCGCTCGACATCACGCTCGCCGAGCTGTCGATCGAGTCCTTCTTCCCCTCCGACGCCGCCACCCAGGCCTTCTTCCGGGCGCAGGCCTGACGATCGGAGGGGCGGGCCGGATGGAGCCGGTCGGTCCGGGCCCCGGCGGCCCCGGCGGCCCAGGGAGAAAGGGGGCGTGGGGGCAGCGGTCGAGGTGGTTGACCGCCCTCGACCGAGGCGGGCCGCGACCAGGGTGAGCCCCTACACTCCGGCCATGCTGAGCAGAGATCGGGTCGCCATGATGAGCGCCCTCGCCCTGCTCTCACCGGGCACGCCGCTGCGCGACGGGCTCGACCGGGTGCTGCAAGCCGGCATGGGGGCACTGATCGTGATGGGCGACGAGCCGCCGGTCCTCAACATCTGCTCGGGCGGGTTCCTGCTCGACGCCGCCTACAGCCCCCAGAGGCTCTCGGAGCTGTCGAAGATGGATGGCGCCATCGTCTTGGCCTCCGACGCCAGCCGCATCGCCCGGTCCAACGTGCACCTGGTGCCCAACCCGCACGTGTCGACGACCGAGACCGGCACCCGGCACCGCACCGCGGAGCGCGTCGCCCGGTCGATCAACGTGCCGGTCATCTCCGTCTCCCAGCGCATGAACGTCATCAGCGTCTACGTCGGCCACGAGAAGCACCAGATCGATCCCGTGCCCCGGGTGATCGCCCGGGCCAACCAGGCCGTGCAGACCCTCGAGCGCTACAAGGACCGCCTCGACGAGGTCTCGGTGGCGCTCTCGGCGCTCGAGGTGGAGGACCTCGTCACCCTGCGCGACGTGGTGACGGTGCTCCAGCGCAACGAGATGGTGGCCCGCATCGCGGCCGAGATCGGGGGCTACATCGTCGAGCTCGGCTCCGACGGCCGCCTGGTGCGCCTCCAGCTCGAGGAGCTCATGGGCGGCATCGGCGACGACCGGCGCCTGGTGGTGCGCGACTACTTCCACGAGGAGGACTCGTGGCACCTGGCCGAGGCCCTCGGAGCGCTCTCCGAGCTCTCCGACGACGACCTGGTCGACCTGCGCCGGGTGGCTTCCGCCGTGCACCTCTCCGACGGGCCGCCCGACCTCGATGAGTCCCTCTCGCCGCGGGGCTTCCGCCTGCTGTCGCGCATCCCCCGGCTGCCCGAGGGCGTCATCGAGGCCATCGTCGTCCAGTTCGGCGACCTGCAGAAGATCCTCCGGGCCACCATCGAGGACCTCGACGACGTGGCCGGCGTGGGCAAACCCCGCGCCCGGGCCGTGAAGGACGGTCTCAGCCGCATGGCCGAGGCCAGCATCCTCGACCGCTACAACTGACCGGCGCGCCGGCCGACAGCCGCGGCGGCCGACCGCGGGTTGCCGACCGGACCGGAACCGGGTCTGGTCAGGGGCGGGAGAGGGCCCGGACCCGGCAGGCGGAGATGGGCTCGAGGCCCTTGAGCCGGTAGCGCCGGGCCCGACCGAACGCGACGCCTCGCAGCCCGTTGACCTCGTCGCGCACGTCGACCGAGGCCACCGCCTCGCCGCCCTTGGCCTGCTCGGTGAGGCGGGCGGCCACGTTGACCACGTGGCCCACCACGTCGTCGTGGGTGACCACGGCCTGGCCGTGGTGCAGGCCGGCCCGCACCCGCAGGGGGCCCGGGTCATCGGCGGCCAGCTCCACCGCGGCGAGCACCGCGGCCTCGGGGGCGGGGAAGCTCAACATGAGCCCGTCGCCCAGGCGCTTGACGATGTGGCCGCCCCGGCTGCGGACAACGGGGCCGACCCACCGGTTGTGCTCGCCCACCATGGTGGCCGCCGCGTCGTCGCCCTCGGCCGCGGTGAAGGTGGTGAAGCCCTCGAGGTCGGTGAACACCACGGTGACCGGGGTGAGCACGGCCGGGCCCGGGGTGACCTCGGTGCGGGCCAGTGACATGGCCTGCAGGGCGCTCAACCCCAGGCTGGAGAGCACCGACGGACGCTGCTCGGCGCTGCGCTCCAAGAAGCGCTGCATCACCTCGCCGGGCGGGGCGATGCGGGCCGGGTTGCCCGAGGGGTCGGCGAGCCAGTCGCGGTCGACCAGCCCGACGTCGACGGCCTGGGCGGCCCACTCCTCATCCGAGCGGATCAGGCGGGCCAGGCGCTCGGTGATCGACTGGTGCAGCGAGGCGACGGCCCGGGCCCCGGTGTTGCGCGCGTCGTCGGCGGATGCCACGGGGCCACCTTACGATGGTCGCCGGCGGCGGGCCCGACGAGGCGGCGGTCATCGGTCATGCTGGTCCGGTGACCTCCACGCTGCCCTCCGGAACGCCCGTCCACGTCGCCGGGACCGTCGACGCCACTCGCGGCCTGGTGATCGTGCCCGACATCATGGGCCTGCGCCCGCTGTTCACCGCCCTGGCCGACTCGTTGGCGGCCGAGCACGGATGGTCGGTCGCCGTGGTCGAGCCCTGGTCCGGCCAGGAGGGTCTCGACCTCGACGCCCGCCTCGCCTCGGTGGGATCCCTCGCCGATGAGCGGGTGGCGGATGACATCGCCGCCGCCGCCGACGAGCTGAGCGTCGAGCCCGTCGCCGTGGCCGGCTTCTGCATGGGCGGGATGTTCGCGCTCAAGGCCGCGACCTCGGACCGCTTCGACCGGGCGGTGTCGTTCTACGGCATGGTGCGCCTGCCCGAGCACTGGCACACGGCGACGGTCGCCGAGCCCCTCGCGGTCCTCGCCGCGGGGCCGGTCGCTCCCATCCTCTCGCTGGTCGGCACCACGGATCCGTGGATCCCGGCCGCCGACGCCGATGCCCTCGAGGGCCTCGGCGCCGAGGTCGTGCGCTACGAGGGGGCCGACCACGGCTTCGTCCACGACCCGTTGCGCCCGACCCACCGGGCCGACGACGCAGCCGACGCCTGGCGGCGGGTGCGGGAGTTCCTGTCACCCCCGAACGGGTGACGGCGGAGGCAGGAGGGGGCCTATCGCGCCCGCCGCTCGAGCTCGACCCGATTGAGGATGCGGTAGCGGCGCTCGCGTTGGTCGATCCAGCCGAGGCGCACGAAGCTGGCGATGGCCTTGTTCACCCGCTCCCGGGAGGCCCCGACCATGCCGGCGAGCTCCTCCTGGGTGATGGGCAGCAGGAACTCATCCTCGTCGCCCGCCAGCTCGAGCAACCGCTTGGCCGTGCGCCCGGTGACGTCCAGGAACACCGAGTCGGCCAGAGCCGTGTTGGTGTTGCGCAGGCGCTCGGCGAGCAGGCGCACCACGCTCCAGAGCAGGTCGGGGCGAGCCTCGTAGATCACCCGGAGGGGCGCGTAGGGGATGGTCAGCACCTGCGAGGCCTCGAGGGCACGGGCCTCGGCCGAGCGCGACAACCCGTCGAAGAGGCCCATATCGCCGAACAGGTCGCCCCGCTCCATCAGCGCGACCATCGACTCTCGGCCGTCGATCGACCGCTTGGAGATGGCGATGCGCCCGCTGACCACCACGTGGAGGTCGGTCGGCGCCTGCTCCTCGGCGAAGAGCAGGTCACCCCGCAGCAGGTCGGTGGTGGTGGTCGCCCCCTCGACCTGCGTCATCTCCTCGTCGGAGAGGTCGGCGAGCAGGGGAACACCGCGGAGCAGGGAGGTCTCGGCCACCGCCGCAGCGTACCGGTCCGGACAGATGTCACAGCGCGGGACCGGGATCCGGGGCCCGGTAGCGTGCCGGCCGTGACCGCAACCGCCCCCACCTCGGCGTCGGCGGTGTGGACCGTCGTGGTCGCCGCCGGCGGCGGGGTGCGCTTCGGCGGGCTCAAGCAGTACGTTCCGCTGGCCGGTCGGCGGGTGGTCGACTGGAGCCTGGTCGCAGCCCGTACTGCCAGCGCCGGGGTGGTGCTCGTCGTCCCCGCCGAGATGGTGGGCAACCCTGAACCGGCGGCGGATGTCGTGGTCGCAGGCGGCGCCACCCGCTCCGCGTCGGTCCGCGCCGGGCTGGACGCGGTGCCCGGCGCGGCGTCGATCGTGGTGGTGCACGACGGAGCCCGCCCCGCGGCCCGTCCCGCCCTGTTCGCCGCCGTGGTCGACGCGGTCGAGGCGGGCGCCGACGCCGCCGTCCCCGGGGTGCCGCTCGTCGACAGCGTGCGCCGCCGCGACGGGGCGGCGGTCGACCGCGACGAGCTGGTGGCGGTGCAGACGCCCCAGGCCTTCCGGGCCACGGCCTTGCGTGGCGCCCACGCCGGCGGGGCCGACGCCAGCGACGACGCCACCCTGGTCGAGGCGGCCGGGGGCCGGGTGGTGGTGGTCGCCGGGGAGCCCGCCAACGTGAAGGTGACCCACCTCGCAGACCTGGACGCCCTGGCCCGGCACCTGGCGACCGGTGTCGCACCCGGGAGCGGACGCTGATGCAGGTGCGCGTCGGCCTCGGCGTCGATCTCCACCCGTGGAGCGACGATCCCTCCCGTGAGCTACGCCTCGGGGGCGTGACCTTCTCCGACCAGCCGGGCCTCGCCGGCCACAGCGATGCTGACGCGGTGGCCCACGCCTGCACCGATGCGCTGCTGGGCGCCGCCGGCATGGGTGACATCGGCGAGCACTTCGGTGACACCGACCCGCAGTGGGCGGGCGCCGACAGTGTGGGCCTGCTGGCCGAGGCCACCCGCCGGGTCCGCGCCGAGGGCTGGGAGCCGGGCAACGTCGACTGCTCGGTCGTCCTCGACGCCCCGCGCCTCGCGCCGGTCCGCCGGGAGATGGCGGCGCGCCTCACCGCCGCGGTCGGGGCGCCGGTGACGGTCACGGGCCGTCGGACCGAGGGCATCGGAGCCCTCGGCCGGGGTGAGGGCGTGGCCGCCTTCGCCGTCGCCGTGGTGACGAGGGACTGAGGAGGAGCGCCGATGGCCCGAGGAGGATCTCGACGGGGAAGCGGACCTCGGGGCGCCAAGCCACCACCGCGTGGCGGCGCCCCGACCTCCCGAGGCGGCACCCCGAACGCCCGCGGTGGCAAGCCTCCGGGACGCGGGGACAAGACAGCCCCCCGCAGGGGCCACGGTGGACCTCTTCGCACCGGGGCACCGGCTGAACGCGCCCCCGCTCGCGGCGCCGCCCGCGACGAGGCGCCCCCCACGCCCCGGGCTCGCCCGTCGGCTCGCCGCGGGCTGGGCGGCGACCAGGTCGAAGGGCGCCACGCGGTGCGCGAGCTGCTGGTGGCCGGGCGGCGCCGCGTCTCGGAGCTGCTGGTCGCATCCGACCTCGATCCGGCCCCGATCATCGACGAGATCATCCAGGTCGCCACCGACGACCGGGTGACGGTCAGGCGCATCAGCCGCAGCAAGCTCGACGCCACGGCGCGCACCGACGCCCCCCAGGGCGTCGTCGCCTTCGCCGCCCCGCTCGAGGAAGATGAGCTCGACGACCTGGCCTCGGGGCGGGTGCGAGCGACGGCCGCGGGCGACGGACCGCCGTTCCTCCTCGCCCTCGACGGCCTCACCGACCCGGGCAACCTGGGGGCCGTCCTGCGCTCGGCTTCGGCCGCCGGCGTCACCGGCGTCGTCCTGCCCCGCCACCGGGCGGTCCACGTGACCCCGACGGTGGCCAAGGCCGCCGCCGGGGCCATCGAGCACCTGCCCATGGCGGTCGTCGGCGGCCTCCCGGCGGCCCTGGCCCGGCTCCGGGACCAGGGGACGTTGACCGTCGGGCTTGACGCCGAGGGGGGCCGGTCGCTCTGGGAGCTCGCCCTCACCGACGTCGCGGTGTGCCTCGTGCTCGGGTCCGAGGGCGCCGGCCTCTCGCGCCTCGTTCGCCAGCGGTGCGATGAGACGATGGCCATCCCGATGCGGGGACCGCTCGACAGCCTCAACGCCGCCACCGCCGGGGCCCTGGCCTGCTTCGAGATCGCTCGCCGTCGCTGACCCGGGAACCATCTGCTGTCCCGAGACGATGACGCTAAGTGGTCGATGGGCCGCACGAGTGTTCGACGGAGCGACGCGGAGCCCTTACCCTGCTTGCCGCGAGGGTGCACGGTCCCGCTGGTCAGGGGGAGATGTACCGGCGGTAGCAGTGAGACCGTTGACACGACGGAGCCCGTGTGGCACAAACTAACTAGTCCGCAAGGACCACATCGCCCCACCCGCCGCACCCGGCGTCGCACCTTCCGAAGGACCCCTCCCGATGCCGAGCCGTGCCCTGACCCTCTCGTCTGCGCCCGACGCCGAGTTGGCCCGTCGCTTCCAGCGAGGAGAGGCGGGCGCCCTCGACGTGCTCCTCGCCCGGTACCGCCGCTTCGCCCGCTCCCGGTCCCGCGGCTTCTACCTCGTGGGCGGCGACGCCGAGGACCTCGAGCAGGAGGCTCTGATCGGCCTCTACAAGGCGGTGCGCGACTACCGCCCCGACCACGAGGTCGCCTTCCGCCCCTTCGCCGAGCTGTGCATCACCCGCCAGCTCCTCAGCGCGATCAAGACCGCCAACCGCCACAAGCACCAGCCGCTCAACGCGTCGGTGTCGCTCCACGGCAGCCGGGAGACGACCGAGGACGACGGTCGGGCGCTCGAGGACCGCCTGCCCGGCCCCGCGGCGGTCGACGACCCCGCCGAGCGGCTGCTCGGCGACGAGCAGGTCGCGGTGCTGGCCGAGGCCATGGCCGCGGATCTCTCCTCCCTCGAGCTCGACGTGCTGAGGCTCTACGTCGCCGGTCGCTCCTACGTCGAGATCGCGGAGCGCGTCGGTCGTCACGCCAAGTCGGTCGACAACGCCGTGCAGCGCATCAAGCGCAAGCTGGGTCGCAGCCTCGCCGAGTACGAGATCGCGGCGGTCGCCTGAGGGTCCACGGCTTCAGCCGGGCGCCGGGGACCGGGCCGGGAGGGCCACGGTGCGCCCCGCCCACCAGTCGGTCAGGCGGGTCCGGTGGTCACCGGCGATCACCTCGGGCACCTCGCCCTCGGTGAACCAACGCCAATCGCTCACCTCGGCGGGATCCGGTGCCGGCGTGCCGCACACCGTGCCGGCGTAGACGGTGACCTGGAGCCACCCGCTCCGCTGGGAGCGCACCACGTACTCACCGACGAGCCCGGTGATGGTGAGGTCGAGGCCGAGCTCCTCGCGCACCTCTCGCCGGGCCGCATCGGCGGGGTGCTCTCCCAGCTCGACGAAGCCGCCGGGTACCTCCCACAAGCCGGCGAAGGGATCGCGAGCCCGCCGCGAGAGCAGGACACGGCCGGTGCCGTCGCTGATGACCGCCGCCGCACACGGGGCGTTGCGCACCATCCGCCAGCGGGCACCGTGGTCGGGGCACGTCGGCACGCCCCGATGAGTGGGGCTGGGCGTCCCGCACCGCTCGCAGTGCCGGGCGTCGGTGGTCACCCGTCGAACCTACCGGCGGATCGCCGGCACGTCGGTAGCGTGAGGCGGTGGCGCGCTCCCGAACCCGACGCATCCTCGTCCGTCGCCACGACGCCGGCGCGTCGCGGCGTGCCCCCGACGTCGTGGCCGTCGAGGAGCCGCTGGAGATCCGCCTCGACGGCCACGTGGTGACGACCACCATGCGCACCCCCGGCGACGACCACGACCTGGCCGTCGGCTTCGCCCGGGCTGAGGGGCTGATCGACGGTGTGGCGCTCCGCGAGGTGCGATCGTGCGGGCTGGGCCTCGACGAGCGGGCTGCGTTCAACATCGTCGAGCTGGACACGGGTGGCCGGGCGGCTCCCCCCATGCCTCGGCTCACGACCCAGACCGCGGCCTGCGGGGTGTGCGGGTCGCCGGCCATCGACGAGCTGCTCGACCGGCTCCGGCCCCTCGACGGCACCGCCGCGATCGGCGTCGACCTGCTGGTGGCCATGGCGGCAAGGGTGCGTCCCGCCCAGGAGCTCTTCGCGACGACCGGCGGGGTGCACGGCGCCGCCGCGTTCCGGCCTGACGGCGAGATCCTCGTGGTCCGCGAGGACGTCGGGCGCCACAACGCGGTGGACAAGGTGGTGGGTCACCTCCACCGCGACGACGCCCTACCCGCCGGCGGACTCGGCCTCTACGTCTCGGGCCGGGCCGGCTTCGAGATCGTGCAGAAGGCCTGGGCCGCGGGCTTCGGCACCGTCGTGGCCGTCGGCGCCCCCACCTCTCTGGCCGTCGACATCGCCCGCCAGGCGAACATCACACTGGCGGCCTTCCTGCGCCCCGACGGGATCAACGTGTACGCCCCGGAGAGCCCGCGGGGCTGACCCTCGTCGAACCGGTGAGCAGGCGCACACCGATCGATGGGTGGATGCTCACCAGCTCGAGGAGCGCGCGCTCGGAGTGCAGGTCAGCCGGTGCGGGTGGCGAGGGTGAGGGCGACGTCGCCGTCGGGGTCGCACCAGACCGAGTCGACCGAGAACCCGGCCGGGCCCAGCAGTGAGGGCAGGCGTTCGATGCGGAACTTCGAGGAGATCTCGGTCTGGATGCTCTCGCCCTCGTCGAGCTTAAGGTCGAGACGGGCGCCCGGGATGCGGACCGACTGGGCCTCCCGGGCGACGAGGTGCATCTCGATCCGCTCACCCGCAGCGTCCCAGCGGGCCTCGTGGCGCCACGCCCGCAGGTCGAAGTCCGCGCCCAGCTCCCGGTTGAGCACGGCCAAGATGTTGCGGTTGAACGCGGCGGTGACGCCGACGGGATCGTCGTAGGCGGTCAGCAGGCGCGCCGTGTCCTTCACCAGGTCGGTGCCGAGCAGGAGGCTGTCGCCGGGGACCAGCGCATCGGCCACCCGCCTGAGGAAGCGGGCCTGCTCGTCGGGCGTGAGGTTGCCGATGGTGCCCCCGAGGAAGACCACCAGGCGCCGGCCCCCAGTAGGGATCCGGTGCAGGTCGTGAAGGAAGTCGCCCACGACGGGCTGGACGTCGAGGCCCGGGTGCTCGGCGCCGATGGCCTCGGCCGCGGTGGCCAGGGTGGTGGCGCTCACGTCGAGCGGGCAGAAGCGCCGCAGCTGGCCCCGGGCGGTGAAGGCGTCCAGCAGGAGTCGGGTCTTGTCCGACGTACCCGAGCCCAGCTCGACCAGCGTGTCGGCGCCCGATGCGACGACGATCTCGTCCGCCCGGGCCAGGAGGATTGCCCGCTCGCGCGCGGTCGGGTAGTACTCCGGCACCCGGGTGATGGCGTCGAACAGCACGCTGCCGAGGTCGTCGTAGAACCACTTGGGCGACAGCCAGCGCTGCGGGCTGTCGGTGAGGGTGCGGCGGATGTTCTCAGCCATCGTCTCAGGAGCGGGGGCGTCAAGGTGCGGGGTCGTCACTGGTCCTCAGGGGTGGGGGGCTGGGGTCGGGGCCGGGTTCGCGGCGGGCGGGTGGTTCGTGGGGATCGGAGCTAGGCGTCCGACGCCAGGCGGATGCCGGAGAAGGCCCAGCGGGCGCCGGGCGGGAAGAAGTTCCGGTAGGTCACCCGGGTGTGGCCCGGCGGCGTCGCACAGCCCGAGCCGCGCAGAACGACCTGTCCGCTCATGAACTTGCCGTTGTACTCACCGACGGCGCCGAGGGCGGGCGCGAAGCCGGGGTAGCCGAGGTAGGGGCTGGAGGTCCACTGCCACACCTCGCCGAAGGCCTGACGCAGCGGCCCGGTGTCGCCGGCGGCCGGGGGGCGGGGGTGGGGCCCGTCGAGCTCGAAGGTCGGTTCCACGATGCACTGGTCGGCGACCGCTGCTTCCCACTCCGGCTCGCTCGGCAGCCGGGCCCCGGCCCAGCGGGCGAAAGCGTCGGCCTCGTAGTGGCTGACGTGGACCACCGGTCGCCCGGGGTCGAGGGGATAACGACCGGCCAGGGTGTACTCGTGCCAGCGGCCGTCGACCTGCTCCCAGTAGAGCGGGGCCTCCCAGCCCTCGCCACAGACCGCCGCCCACCCGTCGGAGAGCCACAGGTCGCTGCGGCGGTACCCGTCGTCGTCGATGAACGCCTGCCACTCACCGTTGGTGATCAGCCTGTCACCCAAGCGATGGGGTGGCACCAGGGCCTGGTGGCGCGGGCCCTCGTTGTCGTAGGCGAAGCCGTCGCCTGCGTGGCCGACCTCGACCAGGCCACCCTCGCGATCGACCCAGACCGGTGGGGCCGGATCGGGCGCGGGTGCGGTCATTGCCAGCGCGTAGGCGGGGCGGAGGGGGTTGGTGCCGAGAACGTGCTTGATGTCCATGAGCAGCAGCTCCTGGTGCTGCTGTTCGTGGTGGAGGCCGAGGGTGACGAGCGCGGCGACCTCGTCGGGGGCCTCATCGGCGAGCAGGGCGTCCATGGCCTCGTCGACGGCGAACCGGTAGTCGGCGACGTCTGCTGTCGTCGGCCGGGTCAGGAGGCCTCGCTGCGGGCGGGGGTGACGGGAGCCGACGGCTTCGTAGTAGGAGTTGAACAGGTACCCATAGGCGTCGTCGTGGACCTGGTAGCCCGGGCGGTGGGGCCCGAGGATGAAGGTCTCGAAGAACCAGGTGGTGTGGGCCCGGTGCCACTTGGTGGGGCTGACGTCATCCATGGTCTGGACGGTCTGGTCCTCGGGCCCGAGGGGTGCAGCGAGCGCCTCGGTCAGGCCCCGGACCTCGGCGTAGCTGCGTCGGAGATCGATGTCGGGCGGGGCGACCGGGCCGGCGGGGGCCGGGTGGTCTGCGGTGCGGGGCGGGATCGATGGCGTCATGGCGCCTCCTCCGTTGCGAGCCGAGCGGGTGCGATGGCCGGGCCGCCACCTGCGTGGCGGGGCAAGCGCACTCGGCCGGTGCGCTGGTGCCCGACGCTACCCACCTCGGAACGCCCGAACCGGGCGGCCCCAGTGGGCGGCCCCGACGCCGCCCGCTCGGGGTGGACCGAGATCACCCCGTCGGTCCCCGAGGTGGGTCGGCTACCGTCTGACCTGCAGGCGGACCCGCCGGGTTAGCTCAGTTGGCAGAGCACTTCTCTTGTAAAGAAGATGTCGCCGGTTCGATCCCGGCACCCGGCTCCGCTCGCTCAGGCCTCTGACCTGCGGCGGTGCCGGCGGCCTTCGGGCGTCGTGCCGCGACCGGTCTCCCGGCGCGGGTCGCGCCGCTCTCCACCGACCCGCTCAGCGCCCCCCGCTGACCGCGAGGGTCCACACCCACTCGTGGCGGCC
>NZ_DATLXO010000077.1:0-2943 GCF_035575815.1 Iamia sp. | reverse complement strand
CTACGACCGCACCCGACCCGAGCGGTGCTACCCATCTCCCGCGGCCGCCGAGGCCGACGGCTTCCGAGCCGCCAAGCGCTGACGGCGCCGCCGCGCCCCTCAGACCTCGTCGGGCCCCACCTCGTCTCCCGTCGCCGGGGCCCGCGAGCTCGTCATCGCCCTCGGTGGTGGCCAGCCATGCTCCCGCGGCGGCGCCCACCAGCTGCACCGGCACCAGGCCCAGCACCGGCTCGAGCGCGAAGGTGGCACCGAGGCCGTCGGTCGCACCGGGCGGCAGCAGGTCCGCGGACGAGAGGACCGTGCGGCGCACCGCCTCGACGACGAGCAGCGCCGTCACCAGCGCGCCACCGACCCGGCGGGCAATGCCGCCCCGGGCCACGGCCACCGCCAAGGCGGACGCAGCGAGCACGAGGCCGAGCCACGAGCCCCGACCGGCCCAGATGTCGGTCTGCAGCAGCCCGCCGAAGCGGTCGCTGCCACCGACGAGGCGGTACCAGCCCACCCCGACGGTGACCCACAGGCCCCCGACGCCGACGAGGTAGGCGACCGCGTCGGCGATCACCACCCCGCCCGGGGGCGGCGAGAGGCGCGCCATGGTGAGGCCGAGGGCGACGACCACACCGAGCACGAGCGCGAACGCCGCCGCCTGCACGGCGAGGAGCGGCCCGCTCGGGTCCTCGACGTCGAGCACCCCGACACCGATGCGCAGCAGCCACGGCATCGGCAGGGCGGCAAGGGCCACCACCCCCGGCCCGAGGCTCGGACGGATGGCCACGCCCAGGCCCACCGTGGCCGCCACCGTGCAGTGCACGACCACGCCGAGGTTCACATAGGTGCTGGCCACGTCGGCCAGGGTCGGCCGGCCCGGGCCCCCGGCGTCGCCGATCGGGGCCAGGAAGTAGAGGACGAAGAAGGCGGCGGTCGCCAGCGCCACGACGGCGCCGACGGTGCGGGCGGCCGCCTCCGAGGTCCCGGCCGCCGGGGGCACGGGCGTCAGGTCCGGTCGACCACAGCGACCGACGACACGCCGTCGGAGGCGAGCACGGCGTCGACCACGCCGGAGGACACGGCCTGGCTGGTGGAGATGACCATCAGCGCCGAGGCCCCCTCTGCGGAGCGTCCAACATCCATGTCGGCGATGTTCACGCCGGCGTCGCCCAGCACGCTGCCGACGCGACCGATGACCCCGGGGCGGTCGTCGTTGCGGACGATCACCATGTGGGGCGAGGGCGGCACGTCGACGGTGTGGCCGTCGACCAAGACCAGCCGAGGCTCCGAGCGCAGCCCCACGAGGGTGCCCGACACCGAGTGGCCGCCGCCGGCGACGGTGACCAGGTTGACCCAGTCACGGGAGGTGACGGTCGTGGTGTCGCGCACCTCGATGCCCCGCTCGGCCGCGACCTGCGGGGCGTTGACGTAGCTCACCGGCTCCTCGGTCGAACCAGCGAAGGCGCCCTTCAGCACCGACAGGGTGAGGATGCGGATGTCGTAGCCGGCCAGCTCGCCCTGGTACTCGATGTCGATGACCGGCGGCAGACCCTCGGACAGCCCGGCGAAGATGCCACCGAGCTGTTCGGCCACGCCCAGGAACGGGCGCACCGTCTCCGAGGCCTCGGCCGCGGCGATGTTCACGGCAAAGGGCACGAACTCGCCGGCCAGGGCCAGGCGCACCTGCTCGGCGATGGTGTCACCCGCCTTGTCCTGGGCCTCCCGCGTGCTGGCCCCGAGGTGCGGGGTGCCGACGAAGCCGGTCCGGGCGAAGAGCGGTGACCCGGTGGGGGGCTCGCTGGTGAACACGTCGAGGGCGGCGCCGCCACAGCGCCCGTCGGCCAGGGCGGCAGCCAGCGCGTCCTCGTCGATCACCCCGCCGCGGGACACGTTCACGATGCGGATGCCGGGCTTGGCCCGGGCGAAGAAGTCCTCGCCGATCATCCCGATCGTGTCCGGCGTCTTGACCACGTGGAGCGTGACGAAGTCAGCGGTTGCGGCGAGGGTTTCGAGGTCGACCAGCTCGATGTTGAGCTGGCGGGCCCGCTCGGCGGCCACGAAGGGGTCGTGGGCGATGATCTTCATGCCGAAGGCGCTGGCCCGTTGGGCGACCAGCTTGCCGATGCGGCCGAGCCCGACGATGCCGAGGGTCTTGTCGGCCATCTCCACGCCAACCCACTCGGAGCGCTCCCACCGGCCCTCGACCAGGGCGCCGTGAGCCTGCGGGATGTGGCGCGCCACCGACAGCAGCATCGCCATGGTGTGCTCGGCGGTGGAGAGGATGTTCGACTGCGGGGCGTTCACCACCATCACCCCGCGGCGGGTGGCCGTCTCCACATCGACGTTGTCGAGGCCGATGCCGGCTCGGCCCACGACCACCAGGTCGGTGCCGGCCTCGAGCACCTCGGCGGTGACCGTCGTCGACGACCGGATGATCAGGGCGTGGGCCCCACCGATGGCGGCCACGAGCTGCTCGGGGTCGAGTCCGGTCTGGACATCGACGTCGTGGCCGGCAGCACGCAGGGCGTCGAGCCCGCCGTCGGCGATCTTCTCGGTGACGAGCACTCGGGCCATGGGGCCGAGTCTGGCCCGCGCCTCCCGGGTCGACCCAACCGCCCACGAGGCGTGGCACCAACGGGTGCCCATCCACGTCGCGCCCGGCGGGCGAGCCGCCACAGCCACTTGTCAGGGAAGCAGGCATCGGCGATGATCGAACGACACGTCGGCTCACGACGTGACCGGTTGTGCCGATGGGTCTGGTGAATCTTGACGTGCGGGCGCCCGCAGGTCCCCAATGGTGAAGGACACAGATGATCAACCGACGACGGGTCGCGATGGTTGTCGTGGTGGCGGGGCTGGTGGCCGGCCTGGCCGCAGCCACCCCCGCGACAGCCCAGGTGAGGGGCAAGGGCGGCGGCTCAGCGTCGCCGCTCTCGGTGCGACTCGAGACCCTGG
>NZ_DATLXO010000076.1:0-57203 GCF_035575815.1 Iamia sp. | reverse complement strand
GCGGTCCTGCGCCGCGAGCCGGACAGAATGGGCGCCGTGCAGGTCCGACTCCGCAACCCCACTCGCGTCGTTCAGATGGACGGCCCGGTCACCGCGTCGGTCCTCGTCGATCGCCTCGGCCTCAACCGGGAGACCGTCCTGGTCATCTCGAACGGCACCCTCGTCCCGCGCGACGCCATGTTGGCGGCCGATGCCGAGGTCGAGGTCCGACCCGTGATCTCCGGGGGATCGGCACCGTGAAGTGCCGGGTCTGCCGCGGCCCGGCGGTCATCGACATCCGTCGTCACAACGCCAACTTCTGCGCCGAGCACTTCCTGCGCCTGTGCCGCGACCAGGTCGAGAAGGCCGTCTCCCGCTTCGCCATGCTGCAGCGGGGCGACCGTGTGCTCGTGGCCGTGTCGGGCGGCAAGGACTCCCTGGCCCTGTGGGACCTGCTCACCGAGATGGGCTACGAGGTCGACGGCCTCTACCTCGGCCTCGGCATCGGCGACTACAGCGACTCGTCAGGCACCTACGTCCGGGCCTTCGCCGAGGCGAGGGGCCTGCACCTGATCGAGGTCGACCTCCGTGCCGATGAGGGCTTCGACGTCCCGACCGCGGCGGCCGCCACCCGCCGGGTGCCGTGCTCGGCCTGCGGGCTGTCCAAGCGCCACCTCTTCGACCGGGCCGCCCTCGAAGGCGGCTACGACGCTCTGGCCACCGGTCACAACCTCGACGACGAGGCGGCGGTGCTGCTCGGCAACGTCGTGAAGTGGCAGACCGACTACCTGGGCCGCCAGCGCCCGGTCCTGCCCGCCGGCGACGGGTTCCCCCGGAAGATCAAGCCCCTCGTTCGCCTGACCGAGCGGGAGATGGCCGCGTACTGCGTGCTGCGGGGCATCGACTACCAGGTCGAGGAGTGCCCGATGGCCGCCGGCAACCGGCACCTCGGCCACAAGGAGACGCTCAACGACATGGAGGTGCGCTCTCCGGGGGCCAAGCACGACCTCTACTTCGGGTTCCTGGACCGGGCCGTCGACCGCTTCGGCTCGGCGACCGACGACGAGGACCCCGTCGCCCTTGCGCCGTGCGCCGAGTGCGGCGCGCCGACCACCGGTGACACCTGTGCGTTCTGCCGACTGGCCGGCCAGGCCCGCGCCGCCGAGCCGGTGACGTTGCGCCCCCGGCGGAGGTCCCGTTGAGCGACGAGCCCGCCGCGGATCTCGGCCCCGAACCCGACGCGACGCGGGCTCCGGAGCCCGCCACTGGACCCGACACCGCGGGTGCTCCCGGGCCCGCCCCTCGGCCCGAGGCGCCGCGGGCGCCCGTCCGGCCCCTGCAGGAGGGGGAGATGGTGCTGCTCGTCGACGCCAAGCACCGGCGCTACCTCGTCACCCTCATCGCCGGCGGGGAGTTCCACTCCCACGCCGGCTTCATCGCCCACGATCACCTCATCGGCACCGACGCCGGTCGGGAGGTGCGCTCCACCCGCAGCTCGCGCTACGTGGTGCTACGCCCCACGCTCAGCGACTTCGTGCTCAAGATGCCCCGCGGTGCCCAGGTCATCTACCCCAAGGACATCGGCCCGCTGCTGATGATCGCGGACGTCCACCCCGGGGTCCGGGTGCTCGAGTCGGGGGTGGGCTCCGGCGCGCTGTCCATGGGCCTGCTGCGCAGCGGCGCCGACATCGTCGGCTACGAGATCCGGGAGGACTTCGCGCTCCGGGCTCAGCGCAACGTGCACGGCTTCCTCGGCGCCGAGGTGGCCGACCGGTACCGGGTCGAGGTGCGTGACTGCTACGAGGGCATCGACGAGCGCGAGCTCGACCGGGTCGTGCTCGACCTGCCCGAGCCGTGGCGCGTGGTGGAGCCGGCCACCGAGGCGCTGCTGCCGGGCGGGATCCTCGTGGCCTACACCCCGCAGATCACCCAGGCCGTCCAGCTGCGCCAGGAGCTCGACCGCCACGGCTTCACGATGGCCGACACCGTCGAGGTCATGAACAGGGGTTGGCACATCGAGGGTCAGGCGGTGCGGCCCAACCACCGGATGGTGGGCCACACCGGCTTCCTGACCAGCGCCCGGCTGCTCGGCCGATAGCGGTCCCCGGTGCTCGACCTGTTCCTCATCGTCGCCCTGGTCCTCGCGGCCGTCGGCGGGTACCGGCTGGGCTTCGTGGCCCGCGCCGCGTCGTGGGCCGGGATGCTGCTCGGCGTCGTGGTCGCCGCCCGGTTGCTGCCCCGGGTCATCGAGTCGGTCGGTGATCCGGGCAACCGCCCGCAGCTGCTGCTCGTCGCCGTCGGGCTGCTCCTCGGCGGAGCCGCGCTGGGCCAGGCGCTCGGGGTGTTCGTCGGCAACCGGGCTCAGCTGGGCATCACCAGCCCGGCCGGCAAGCGGGCCGATTCCGTCGGTGGGGCCGCCGCCGGCGTCGTGGGCCTCCTCGTCCTCGTGTGGCTGCTCGTCCCTGCGCTGGCCGACGTGTCGGGGTGGCAGGCACGGGAGGTCCGGCGGTCGCGGGTCGTGGCGACGCTCACCGACACCCTGCCCGCGGCGCCGGACGCGACCCGCACCCTGCGGCGGCTCCTCGGAGAGGGCTACCCGCAGGCGTTCGAGGGCGTCGACCGCAGCCCTGACGTGGGCCCGGTACCGGCCGGGACCGGCTTCGACGAGGCCCGAGCCACCGAGGTCGCCCGGTCGATCGTCAAGGTCGAAGGGGAGGCATGCGGCCGCATCCAGGAGGGCACCGGTTTCGTCGTGGGCCCCGACCTGGTCGTGACGAACGCCCACGTGGTGGCGGGCGAGCCGGCCACGACGCTCCAACGCCAGGACGGCAACCGGGTGGAGGCCACCTTGGTGGCCTTCGACCCCGAGCGCGACCTCGCTGTGCTGCGGGCGCCGGGGCTGAACGCACCCGCATTGGCGGTCGTGGACTCCGCCGTCGACCAGCGCGGCGCCACCTTCGGGCACCCCGGCGGCGGTGGGCTCGAGCTGTCGCCGTTCGTGGTGCGCCAGCGGCTGAACGCGGTCGGCACCGACATCTACGGCCAGCCGGGGACCTCGCGCGACGTGCTCATCCTGGCCGCGGAGCTGGCCCCCGGCGACTCGGGGTCGCCGCTGGTCGACACCTCCGGCCAGGTCGTGGGCGTGGCCTTCGCCATCGCCCCCGACCGCGGTGGGGTCGCCTACGCGGTATCGACCGACGAGCTGCGTGCCGTGCTCGAACAGGTCGCCGCCGACCCCGTCTCCGCCGGCCGCTGCGCCGCCTGAGCCGCGCCGCCGTCCCCTGGGTTGTCTGAGCCGTCTCAGCCGGGCGGCCGGGCCTGCGCCGTCTGTCCTCCTCGCCGGCCTCTGCGCGTCAGTTCTTGGTACAGGATCCCGTGGATGTCACCGGATCTCGTACCGAGGACGGACGTCGCCTGGCCGTGTCGGTCGCCGGCGCGGGCTCGCGCCGAGCCGCTCGCGCCCACAGCCCGGCAACGGTGACCCATCCAGACCCGCTCGCCTCGGCCTGCCGCAGGACGCGAGTCGGAGGGCCCGCATCGGGCCCTCGGTCGGCGTCGTTGGGTCGGGGGGCGGCGTCAGCGACGCCGCGGCATCACTCCGGCGGCTCGATGTAGATGCACTCGCCGGGGCACTCCTCGGCGGATTCGATGGTCGCCTCGAGCTGGCCGTCGGGGATGACGGCGAGGCCCTCGGCGCCGCCCGGATCGGAGAAGACCTTGTCGCCTTCCTTGACGTAGGCCAAGCCGTCGTCGAGGAGCGTGAAGACATCGGGGGCGATCTCCTCGCAGAGGCCGTCACCGGTGCACAGATCCTGGTCGATCCAGACCTTCATCGTTCCCTTCGCCTCCTGAGCAGAGCGCTCGTCGTCCGTGGCCGGGAGCGTCCCGGCGGGTCTGCGTCCCAGGGTAGCCGACGGCCCAATAAACCCGGCACCATCCGCGCAAAGGTCATGGGGCACAGGGTCGCCACCGACGGTCCGGTGCTCGTGTCGGGGTCGTGGGTACCCGGCGTTGCCGCCCGTCGGATCGCCCGGAGGCCGGTATAGGGTGCCGCCGAGGCCCCAAAGCCGCAGGCGAGGGGGCGACGACGAACGGCCCGGGAGGTGGTTCCCGTCGAGGAGCACCGAGACAGCGACGCTGAGGACGCAGCGAGCCTGGAGGAGCTGCGCGACCAGGCCGCCGCCCTCGAAGAGGAGGTCTTGGTCCTCCGGCGCCGCCTCCAGGACGCGCCCAAGCGGGTCCGCACCCTCGAGGAGCGCCTGCTCGAGACCAAGGGCCAGCTGGCCCACGCCGTCAGCCAGAACGAGAAGCTCGCCTACACCCTGCGCGAGGCGCGCGACCAGATCGCCGCGCTGCGAGACGAGGTCGACAAGCTCACCCAGCCTCCCTCGGCCTACGGCTCGGTGGCGGGCGTCAACGACGACGGCACCGTCGACGTGTTCTCCGGCGGCCGCAAGATGCGCGTGGCGGTGCTGCCCGAGGTCGGCGACGACCTCGAGCGCGGGGCCGAGGTGGTGCTCAACGAGTCGTTCACCATCGTGTTGTCCCGGGCCCCCGACGGCACCGGTGAGCTGGTCACGCTGAAGGAGGTCATCGACGGCGGCACCCGAGCAATCGTCGTCGGCCGCGCCGATGACGAGCGGGTCTGTGAGGTCGCGCCGTCGCTGCGGGACGAGCCGCTGCGCTCGGGCGACGCCATCCGCATGGATCCCCGCTCCGGGCTGCTCCTCGAGCGACTGCCCCGGGCCGAGGTCGAGCAGCTCGTGCTCGAAGAGGTGCCCGACATCTCCTACTCCGACGTCGGTGGGCTCGACTCCCAGATCGAGGCCATCGCCGACGCCGTCGAGCTGCCGTTCCTCCACGCCGGCCTCTTCGCCGAGCACAAGCTCCCGGCCCCCAAGGGCATCTTGCTCTACGGGCCCCCGGGCTGCGGCAAGACCCTCATCGCCAAGGCGGTCGCCAACTCCCTCGCCAAGAAGGTGGCCGACGTCGCCGGCGACGCCGAGGCCAAGAGCTACTTCCTCAACATCAAGGGCCCCGAGCTGCTCAACAAGTACGTGGGCGAGACCGAGCGCCAGATCCGACTGGTGTTCCAGCGGGCGCGGGAGAAGTCCGAGGAGGGCTGGCCCGTCATCGTCTTCTTCGACGAGATGGACTCGATGTTCCGCACCCGGGGCACCGGCATCAGCTCGGACATGGAGTCGACTATCGTCCCCCAGCTCCTCGCCGAGATCGACGGCGTCGAGACCCTGCGCAACGTCATCGTGATCGGCGCGTCCAACCGCGAGGACCTCATCGACCCGGCCATCTTGCGCCCCGGCCGCCTCGACGTGAAGATCAAGATCGAGCGTCCCGATGAGGCCGCTGCGACCCAGATCTACGGCCGCTACCTGACCACCGACCTCCCCCTCGACGAGGGCGAGGTCGAGAGCCTGGGCGGCGGCGACCGCCACAAGTGCACCCAGGCGATGATCGAGACCACGGTGGCCGAGATGTACCGGGTCGACGAGGCCAACCAGTTCCTCGAGATCACCTACCAGAACGGCGACAAGGAGGTCATGTACTTCAAGGACTTCTCGTCGGGAGCCATGATCGAGAACATCGTCCGGCGGGCCAAGAAGCTGGCCATCAAGCGCCACCTGGCCGGGTCGCCCAAGGGCATCCGCACCGACGACCTCCTCGCCTCCATCCACCAGGAGTACAAGGAGCACGAGGACCTGCCCAACACGACCAACCCCGACGACTGGGCCAAGATCTCGGGCAAGAAGGGTGAGCGCATCGTCTACGTGCGCACCATCGTCACCCACGACGACACCGACGGCGAGGGCGAGGTGGCCGGCGGTCGCTCCATCGAGCGGGTCGCGACGGGCCAGTACCTCTAGCCCCCGGGCACCACCACCATGGCCATCACCAAGATCTGCGGCATCGAGACCGAGTACGGCATCGTCCACCGTGGCGTGGCCGAGTCGAACCCGGTCTCGGCCTCGAGCTTGCTGATCAACGCATACGTGTCGGAGCTGGCGGTCACCGCGGCCGCCAGCAGCCCATCGGTGGGCTGGGACTTCGAGGATGAGTCGCCCGGGCGCGATGCACGGGGCAGTGCGCCGGCCGACGCCGCTCCGCCAGAGGTGGAGACCCACCTCGTGAACGCGGTGCTCACCAACGGCGCTCGCTTCTACGTCGATCACGCCCACCCCGAGATCTCCAGCCCCGAGTGCGCCGATGCCCGTTCAGTGGTGATCTTCGACCGGGCCGCCGAGGTCATCATCGGTCGGGCCATGGCCGCCGCCGGCCGGATGCTGCCGTCGGGCCAGGAGCTCGTCGTCCACAAGAACAACTCCGACGGCAAGGGCAACTCCTACGGCTGCCACGAGAACTACCTGATGGACCGGGCGGTGCCCTTCGGGCGCATCGTCACCGCCGCGACCACCCACTTCGTGACCCGCCAGATCTTCACCGGGGCCGGCAAGGTCGGGGTCGAGGCATCGGGCCAGGGTGGCGACGACGACGTCACCTACCAGCTGAGCCAGCGAGCCGACTTCTTCGAGGCCGAGGTGGGGCTGGAGACGACCCTCAAGCGGCCCATCGTCAACACCCGCGACGAGCCCCACGCCGATGCCCAGCGCTACCGGCGACTCCACGTCATCGCCGGCGACGCCAACCTGGCCGAGGTGGCCACCTTCTTGAAGGTCGGCACCACCGCGATCATCCTGGCCATGGTCGAAGACGAGGTGCTCGATCGCACCCTGGCCATCCGCAACCCGGTCGCTGCGATCCGCGCCGTGTCCCACGACCCGGGCCTGGCCCGGACCATCGAGACCGTCGACGGCGTCGCCATGACCGCCCTCGAGGTGCAGTTCGAGCTGCTCGATCGGGCCAAGAAGTGGGCCGAGGACCGGGGCATGGAGTCCGTCGGCCCCGACGTCGGGGCCGAGGTCCTGCGCCGCTGGGAACAGGTGCTCACCGGCCTCGAGACCGACCCTGACTCCGTCGCCGGTCAGGTCGACTGGGTCGCCAAGCGGCGCCTCATCGACGGGTGGACCGAGCGCCACGACACCAGCTGGTCCGACCACCGGGTCGCAGCCCTGGCCCTGCAGTACCACGATCTGCGCCCCGAGCGGAGCCTCGCCGGGCGCCTCGGGCTCGAGCGCATCACCACCGACGCGGAGGTCGCTCGAGGCGTCACCGAGCCGCCCACCGACACGCGGGCCTACTTCCGCGGCCGCTGCCTGGCGAAGTTCGCCTCGAGCATCGTCGCCGCCAACTGGGATTCCCTGGTCTTCGACGTGGGGTCCGAGCCCCTGCGCCGGGTGCCGATGATGGAACCCTCCCGTGGGACCGAGGCCCACGTCGGTAGGTTGTTGGATGAGTGCTCCACCCCGGCCGAGCTGGTCGCCCGGCTCTCGTCATGACCGAGGTGGGCCGACCAGACGGAGAACGACATGGCTGAACGGGAGCAGAAGAGGCGCACCGCACCTGAGCGGAAGACCGACGAGGTCGCGGAGGAGGCGCCGCAGACCAGCGAGCGCGGCGAGGAGATCAAGGCCGACATCGACGACCTCCTCGACGAGATCGACGACGTGCTCGAGACCAACGCCGAGGACTTCGTGCGCTCCTACGTGCAGAAGGGCGGCCAGTAGGGCTGACATCGGCGACGTCCCATGGGGAGCGGTGTGGGCGGTCGGCCGTGCGGTCCGAGACTCGGGACCTCCTGCGACGTGCCGTCGCGGCGACGGCGTTCTTGGTCGGGTGCGTGGTCGTGGCCTATGTCGCCTTCTTCGTCCTCCTCCCGCAGGGCGGTGACGGCCCGGGGTGACGTCACAGCCCGCCATCGCGCACCGCTGGCAAGGTTCGACCAGGCATCCCCGCCGACCTCGGGGCACCGGTGGCCCCGCCGATGACGGGGAACGTGTCGAGGCAGACCGTCGCGTGGGGTGGGGGCCCGACGGCATTGGGGCGCTGTGCTTGCTCGTTCGTTCTGGTTCAGGGCGCCGGTGGGGCTCGTGATCCGTCAGGGGTCGCGGCGTCGGTCCGGCCGGTGGTGCGGCAGTGGGTGTGGCGGTGTCGGCCGGGTGGGCCGCCCTCGGAGGTGGGCCCCACGTCGGCTGCGGCGTCGTCGGCTGGGGTCGGGGTGCGGTTGAAGTGGACGGCGGAGCGGTCGAGGCGTTCGCCGGTGGGGCACTTGTAGGCGCCCACGGTCGGCATGTCGGTGACCTTGGGGGGTCGGGCCCGGGTGGCGCCGTTGAGGTGGTTGCCGTACCGGTCGGTGAAGGTGACCCCGTTCGGGTCATCGGCGTGACCGACGATGCCCAACAGCCCTTGGTGGTGCATCCGGTGATGCGCCGAGCAGAGGCAGATGAGGTTGGCGGTGATGGTCTCACCGTCGTCCTCCCAGTGGACGATGTGATGGACCTGCAACCAGTAGGACTGGTCACAGCCCGGGACCCGGCAGCCGCGGTCGCGGTGCTCGATGAGGCGGCGGATGCGGCGGGGCACGATGCGATGGGCACGGCCCACGTTCACCGGGGTGCCGTTGGTGTGCCAGATGATCTGGGCGTCGCCGTCGCAGGACAGGTACCGGCGCAGCTCATCAGGCAACACACCCCCCAGGTGCAGCGACCCCATCCACCGCCCGCGGCCCCGCTCACCCTCGGGGGTCTCGAGGTGCAACAGGATCCGACTGCGGGCGGCCATCTCCGCGCCGCCGGCGCCGCCGGCGAGGATCGAGTGGGCCACCCCGACCGCGGCATCGGCCCACGACGGGGGCCGCACGTCGAGATCCTTCGTCGACCGGCCCTCCGCCCGGGCGGCGGCCTTGGCCGCCGCACGGGCCTCGGAGTGCAGCCGCTCCCGCGCCGCGGTCAGCGCTCCCTCCATGGCCAGGCCCTCATCAGCAGGGAGGCGCATCCGGGCCCACCACAGCCCCGACTCCTCGGTCCCGAACGCCACCTCGCGGTCGACCTCGGGCTCGGGCGGTGGGAGGACCGGCTCGTCAGGGGTCGGCTCGGGGGCATCAGCGGGTCGGGCTTCGGTGTCAAAACCGTAGGACCGGGTTGCGGTGGTGATCTGGGCCACGGTGGCGAACTGGGCCATCTCAGCCACCGACGCCTCGAACTCTCCCGGGGTGAACCTCGCCACGGTGGCGGCCTGATCGAACGACAACCGCCCCCCGGTGAACATGGTCATCGTCACCGGCAACACCGGAGCCCGCCGAGCCAGAGCCACCACTCGCCGGGCCACCGTCCGCGACACCCCGGCCCGCCACATCAGCCACTGCACCGGGGTGTGGATCCGGTGCCCCTGCCACAGACCCTCGGCGAGGGCCCGCACCACCAGATCCACGAGGCGGGCGTCAGCCGCGTTGCGCACCCCGGCCACCCCGGCGAGCTCGTCGTCGAAGGCGCGCCGGACCCGGTCGGTCTCCTGTGCCGCTTCGAGTGACAGGTCCGTCGTCATGGGAACAACTGTACCCTGAGGGTACGACAGTGAGATCAGCCGACGGAAGGAACCCACGGGGACCCATCCGCCGCCGTGCGCGCTGTCCCATCCAGAGACGGAAGGTGAACGCCGCCCATCTCTGGGGGCAGGACGACCACAGCACCGTGGATGGTCACCCGGGCGTGGTCGTGGCCGACCTCCGGCAGACAGCGTGGCGGTGGTCGGTTCAGTCGGCGGACCCGCTCCGGATGACCCAGTCGTCGCGCTGGCCGGTCACGTGGGCGATGCGCTCGAGGACCCGGTCATGGTGCCGCACTGACAGACCGGCCCGCTCGGCTGCGGCGGCCATCAATCCGTCGACGAGAACTCGACGCGCGACATCTATGCGTCTCCGCCCCACGCCTGCTCGGCGGCGGCGAAGTCGAACCGGCCCTCCTGGCGGAGGACCTCGATCAGCTCGACGCGGCGTCGTGCATCGACGACGTCACGCAACGCGGCATCGACCGTCTCCCGCAGGTTCTTCGTCCCCAAGACGGCCTGTGCGGTCCTGGCCAGCTCACGGTCGATGACGACCGACGTCTTCGTCATGGGTATCTCGGTACAGAGAGGAGAAAGCGGTGAACCCCGGCGGCGCGCCACTGTACCGACCGGGGGTGCAGCCCCGTTAGGGTCGCCACCGTGACGCTGCCCCTGTTCAGCACCCATGATGACCCGGGCCCCGACTTCGCGGGACTGGTCCGTCGGGTCGGCCATGCCCCCGACACTCCCGGTGCGACCCTCGCCGAGGACCTTCGGGTGCCCCACGGCACCACGGTGGTGGCGGTCCGTTACGCCGGGGGCGTGCTCATGGCCGGTGACCGGCGGGCCACCTCGGGGCACCTCATCAGCCACCGCTCGATCAAGAAGGTGTTCCCCGCCGACCGGTTCTCCGGCGTCGCCATCGCCGGGGCAGCGGGGCCCGCAGTCGAGATGGTGACCCTCTTCCAGCTGCAACTCGAGCACTACGAGAAGGTCGAGGGCTCGCACCTGTCGATCGAGGGCAAGGCCAACCAGCTCAGCCAGATGGTCCGCAACCACCTCCCGGCCGCCATGCAGGGGCTCGCCGTGGTGCCGGTGTTCGCGGGCTACGACCTGACCCGCCGGGTCGGGCGCTTGTTCCAGTACGACGTCACCGGCGGCCGCTACGAGGAGCAGGACTTCGCCACCTCGGGCTCGGGCATGCTCCACGCCGGCACGGTCGTCAAGCTCGGGTACCGCCCCGACCTGGATCGTGGTGCGGTGGTCGACCTGGCGCTCAAGGCCCTGTGGACCGCGTCCGACGAGGACAGCGCGACCGGTGGGCCCGACGTGCTGCGCAACATCTGGCCGGTGGTCGCCACGATCAGCGACGAGGGCTACCAGCGGGTGCCCGACGCGGAGATGGCGGAGCGCTTCGAGGTGCTGCTCGAGACCGAACGGGTCAACCGGGGCACCGCCGCCCCCGCCGGAGGCCAGATCTGATGGGAATGCCGTTCTACGTCGCGCCTGAGCAGGTCATGAAGGACCGGGCCGACTACGCCCGCAAGGGCATCGCCCGGGGCCGCAGCCTGATCGCCGCGATCTGCGCGGATGGCATCCTGCTCTGCGCCGAGAACCCCTCGGCCACCCTCCGCAAGATCAGCGAGATCTACGACCGCATCGCCTTCGCCGGCGTCGGCCGCTACAACGAGTTCGACCAGCTGCGCGTGGCTGGCGTCCGCCACGCGGACCTGAAGGGCTACTCCTACAGCCGCGAGGACGTCGATGCCCGGAGTCTGGCCAACGCCTACGCCCAGGCCCTCGGCCAGGTGTTCACCCACGAGATGAAGCCGCTCGAGGTGGAGATCCTGGTGGCCGAGGTCGCCGAGGACGGTGGTCGCGACCAGCTGTTCCACATCCTCTACGACGGCACCGTCATCGACGAACCGGACCGGGCCGTGCTGGGAGGCGACGCCGAGGTGATCGCCCACCGCTTCGAGGCGACCCACTCACCCGACGCGCCCGTGGCCGATGCCTTGGCGGCAGCCGTCGCCGCGCTGGCCGGACCGGAGCGTGCCCTCACGGCCGGCGAGCTCGAGGCCGCGGTGCTCGACCGGGCCAACGGCCGCCGCACCTTCCGCCGCCTCACCGACGCCGAGATCACCGCGGTCCTCGGCGGCGGGACCGGTGCCGCCGAGGACATCGGTGCGTCCGAGGGTGCCGCAGGCTCCGAAAGCAGTGACGGCTCCGCGGGCGACGATGGCGACGAGCCCGAGACCCACGACCGCGATGGGGCCGCCCCGGCCGGCGGCGCGCCGGGCCCGGACGCGGCCGGGGCTCCCGCCGACGAGCCCTCCTCGGAGGCCGACGGCACCGCCGACCCCTGACCACCGACGAGCGCCGGGCGGTGCTGCGGGCGGCGGCCGGCATCGGCGCGGTGACCGGGGCCTATGGCGTCTCGTTCGGCGCGGTGGCGGTGGCCGCCGGGTTGGGCCCGCTGCAGGCCTGTGCCCTCAGCCTCCTCATGTTCACCGGGGGCTCCCAGTTCGCCATGGTCGGCGCCATCGCCGGGGGAGCCCAACCCCTCGCCGGGGCGGCCACCGCAGTCCTGCTGGGGGTGCGCAACGCCTTCTACGGGCTCCGCCTGTCGCCGGTCCTGGGGGTCCGGGGTGGACGCCGACTGGCCGCCGCGCACCTGGTCATCGACGAGAGCGCGGCCATGGGCGGGGCCCAGTCCACCGTTGCGGCGGGCCGTCTGGCCTTCTGGGCGACCGGCAGCGCGGTGTTCGTGGGCTGGAACGCCATGACCCTGGTCGGGGCCCTCGGGGCGGCCGCGTTGTCCGATCCCGCCGTCCTCGGCCTCGACGTGGCCGGCCCGGCCGCCTTCGTCGCCCTGTTGGCCCCGCGCCTGCGCGACGTCGGGACGTGGGCCGTGGCCCTGACCGCCGCAACGGTGGGCGTCGCCGCGGCCCCGCTGGTGCCGAGCGGCGTGCCGGTGCTGCTGGCCGCCGGGGTGGCCGTGGCGGCCGGCCTCATCCGGCGGGGGCCGGTGGCCGGCGACGACCTCGACCCTCACCCGGTCGGCGACGACCCCGACCCCGGGCGGGGGCCGCGCTGATGTGGACCGCCGTGCTCGTCGGCTCGGCCGCCTGCTACGGCCTCAAGCTGGTCGGGCTCTCGGTACCCGAACGGGTGCTGGCCGACCGTCGGGTGCAACGCGTCGCCGGGCTGCTCCCGGTCGCCCTGCTCGCCGCCCTGATCGGCCTCCAGGGCCTGACGACCGGCGACCGGATCGTGCCCGACGCCCGCCTGGTCGGCCTGGCCGTGGCCGTGGTGGCTCAGTGGCGTCGCGCTCCGTTCCTCGTCGTGGTGGCATCCGCCTGCGCGACCACGGCCCTCGTCCGGGTGCTGGCGTGAGCCTCGCTGGCGCCACACCGTCGTGGGCGGGGTTTGGCTCTTGCCGCGCGCAGGGTAGCGCGGGCTGGTGGCGCGTGACATTGATCGGTTCGCCCGGTTCGGGTCATTGGGCGTTGCGATCCTGGGTGCGGTCGTCGGGAGCGCGGTGGCCCAGGTCGCCTTCGACGGTTCGACCCTGGCGGTCGCCGTCTGCACCGGGGTGGCTGTCGCCATTGCCCTGTTCGTCTTCTTCGTGTGGTCGGCCCGTCAGCCCGAGCGTCGGTAGGCCCCTCATGGTCACCTCCACGTTCCCGTCCCGGGCGGGCCGGTCCCTCGCCGTCGCCGCCGTGCTCGTCGTCTGCGCCCCGTGGGTCGCCTGCGGGGGTGATGACGGCCTGGGCTCGCTCGGGCCGTCCGGAGCAGACCCGGGTTCGGTCCAGGCGTTCGTGGCCCGCGCCGCACATGACCCCGACGGCCCGCCCTTCGCCTCCTACTTCAGCCTGGACCGCTACCGGGCGAGGGCCGACCTGCCCGAGGACGTGGCGGAGGAGGACCTCCTCGCGGCGGTGTTCGTCGACGGGGAGGCCGATCCCACCATTGCCTCACCCTTCGTCGAGATGCTCCGCCTGTTCCAGTTCGAGCCCGTGGTCCTCCCCCTGAGCACCTTCCACGCCAGCTACGCCGATGAGAGCGTCCCCGGCGACCTGCTCCTGGCCGACGTGGAACCCGACGCCCTGGTCGCGGCCCTGGAGGACGACGTCGGTCCCGTCGAGGAGTCCGAGGTGGGCGACGTGACCGTCTACCGCGCCGCTCAAGAACGCGAGCCGGGCGGTGACGACCCCGTGGCGGCGAATGTGTTCGCGGGGACTGCCATCGCCGTCGACGGAGACGCCGGCGAGGTGGTCTTCGGGGCCGACGGTGACGGCACCGAGGCCGTGGCCGATGACGAAGACGACACGGCGCGGGTTCGGCCGGGGGTCACCGAGGTCGCCCGGGCCCTCGACCAGGCCGGCGTCTACGCCGCGTCCCTCCTGTTCGACGCAGCCGACGCCGGTGGCGGCGACGGTCCCCTCGAGTCAGCCTGGGCGCGCGGGGCGGCCGGCACCGCCCTCGACGAGGACGGCCGGAACGTCGCCGTCACGGTGCTGTGGCACGACGCGGAGGGCGATGCCGCGGACAACGCCGGGCCGCTCGCCGAGATCATGGACGAGAGCCCCCGGTGCACCGGTGGCGCAGAGGTCGAGACCGACGGCGGCCTGCTCGTGGCGTCGTGCCCCTACGACGGTCAGTGGGCGAGCGACGTTCTGACCCGGTACCCACTCGGACCCCTGTTTGCCTGACGCCGCGGAATGCCACGGCGGAGCCGTGGCGCTCCGCCCGGCGGGCGCGCCGGTAGGGTGCGCGGCGTGGAGAAGCGCATCTACGGACTCGAGAACGAGTACGGGGTCACGTGCGTCTCTCGCGGCCAGCGCCGGCTCAGCCCCGACGAGGTGGCCCGCTACCTGTTTCGTCGGGTGGTGTCGTGGGGGCGCTCGTCGAACGTGTTCCTGGCCAACGGGGCCCGCCTCTACCTCGATGTGGGCAGCCACCCCGAGTACGCGACGCCCGAGTGCGACTCGGTCCACGAGGTCGTCGTCCACGACAAGGCGGGGGAGCGGATCCTCGAGCAGCTGCTCTCCAGCGCCGAGGCCCGGCTCCGCGACGAGGGCATCCGGGGCGACATCTACTTGTTCAAGAACAACACCGACTCGGCCGGCAACTCCTACGGCTGCCACGAGAACTACCTGACGAGCCGGCGCGACGACCTCGGGCACTACGCCGAGGTGCTCATCCCGTTCCTCGTCTCCCGCCAGATCTACGCCGGCGCCGGCAAGGTGATGCACACCTCGCGCGGGGCGCAGTACTCGATCAGCCAACGAGCCGAGCACATCTGGGAGGGCGTCTCCTCGGCGACCACCCGCAGCCGCCCGATCATCAACACCCGCGACGAGCCCCACGCCGATGCCGAGCGCTACCGGCGCCTGCACGTCATCGTGGGCGACTCCAACATGAGCGAGTACACCACCTTCTTGAAGGTCGGCACCACGAGCATCATGCTGCGGATGCTCGAGGACCCGAGCGTGGTCCTGCGCGACATGACCCTCGAGAACCCGATCCGGGCCATCCGGGAGATCAGCCACGACCTGACCTGCCGGGCCCTGGTCAAGCTGGCCAACGGCCGGGAGGTGAGCGCCCTCGAGATCCAGTCGGAGTACCTCGACCGGGCGCTCCGCTACGCCCAGACCAACTCGCTGCAGCCCAACGAGGCCAAGGCCCTCGAGATGTGGGAGCACTGCCTCAAGGGCATCGAGTCGGACCCCTTCGGCCTCGACCGCGAGTGTGACTGGGTGATCAAGCACCGTCTGATCGAGGCCTACCGCGCCCGCCACGACTTGGCGCTCTCGAGCCCCCGGGTGGCGCTCCTCGACCTTTCGTACCACGACATCAGCCGCGACCGCGGCCTCTTCTACCGCATGGAGAACAAGGGACTCGTCGAGCGGACGTGCACCGATGAGGAGATCGCCGAGGCCATCGACGTGCCGCCGCAGACCACCCGGGCCCGCCTACGGGGCGAGTTCATCCGCACGGCCAAGGAGAAGCGTCGGGACTACACGGTCGACTGGGTGCACCTGAAGCTGAACGACCAGGCCCAGCGCACCGTTCTGTGCAAGGACCCGTTCAAGGCCCACGACGATCGCGTCGAGCGCCTCATAGCGTCGCTCTGAGCCGACCGCCCCCGCCGTTCCGATGCCCGCCTACCAGACCGCGACGGTCACCGAGACGCTCTCTGAGCGCGCCGGGCTCCAGCGTGTTCGGGTGCGCGCCGCAACGGACACCGAGGTCGAGCAGGCCTATGTCCTCACCGACCTCACCGGCTCGGTCGCGGTGGGCGACGACGTGGTGATCAACACCACCGCGGTCGACCACGGGCTCGGGACCGGTGGCTGGCACGTCGTGCACTGGAACCTGAGCCGGCGGGACTGGTCGGGCGGCTCCGGGGGCCACGTCATGAAGGTCCGCTACACCAGCCTCCAGGCCGACGTCGGGGTGAGCGAGGAGCACGAGCCCGACGCCCCGACCGGCCTGCCGGCCACGCCGGTGGTGGCCTGCAGCGTCCACAGCCAGCTGGGCGTGGTCGCCGCGATCGTGGCCGCAGTCCGCCCCGGCACCCGGGTGGCCTACGTGATGACCGACGGCGGCGCTCTGCCCCTGGCGTTGTCGGACCTCGTGCACCGGCTCATCGAGACCGGCCTGCTCGTCGGCACCGTGACCACCGGCCACGCCTTCGGCGGTGACCGGGAGGCGGTCGGAATCCCGTCAGGGCTGGCGGTGGCCCGCCACGCCTTCGCCGCGGAGGTGATAGTGGCCGGGATGGGCCTCGGTGGCGTCGGCACCGGTTCACGGCTCGGCTTCAGCGGCCTCGACCAGGCCACGGTCCTCGACTCCGCGGCCTGGCTGGGGGGCCGGGCCGTGGCGTGCCTGCGGGCGTCGTCGGCCGACCTCCGCCCCCGACACCGGGGCGTGAGCCACCACAGCACGACCGTGCTCGACGCCACCCGGTCGGGGGTCGACGTCCCCGTGCCGGTCGGTCTCGAGCTCGATGGGCCTCCGGCCCGGCACCGGGTGATCCCCGTCGCGCCGCCCGATGTCGCCGCGGTCCTCGCCGCCATCGGGGTGCCGGTCACGACCATGGGACGGGGACCGGCCGATGACCCGCTCTTCTTCGCGGCCGCGGCGGCGGCCGGGGTCCACTCGGCATCGCTGCTCGATGGCCCCGGCCATCCCTAGCATCGCCGCCGTGTCGAGCCAGAAGGTCGAGCGACTGCTGACCCTGCTGCAGGTCCTCCTCGACGCGCCCACGCCGCTCACCGCCCAGGAGATCCGCGCCCGGGTGCCGGGCTACAGCGGTGACGCCGTGGCCTTCCGCCGGGCCTTCGAGCGCGACAAGGTCGAGCTGGCCGACATCCTCGGTCACCCCGTGCGGCCCGAGCCGATCCCCGGCGTCGACCCACCGGTCGACGGGTACCGGGTGCGGCCCGAGGAGGCCTACCTGCGCGACCTGGGCCTCTCCACCGAGGAGCGGCGGGCGTTGGCCGTGGCCGCCTCGGCCGTGCGCCTCGCCGGCATCGACCCCGGCCGGGGCGTGGCCAAGCTGGGGGTGGGCACTGGAGGCCAGCCGGTGGCCGCGGCGCCGACCGAGCTGCCTGCGGGGGAGGCGGTGGTCGCTCTGTTCCAGGCCGTGGCCGAGCGTCGCACCGCCGAGTTCACCTACCGCGCCGTGCCCCGCACCGTTCACCCTCTGCGGCTGCGCTTCACCAAGGGGCGCTGGTACCTGACCGCGTTCGACACCGGGCGCGGCGCCGAGCGCCAGTTCCGGCTCGATCGCTTCGAGAGCGCGGTGCGGACCGGGCCCCGCGAGGGGTTCGCCCCCCGGCCGGTCGTCGCCGACGACGTCCTCGACGAGCCCTGGGCGATGGGCGACGGTCCGATGCGCGAGGTGCGGGTGCGCGTCGACGCCGATCGGGCCGAAGCGGCTCAGCGAGCTGCGCCCCGTGCCGGGGCCACGGAGGCCGACGACGGCACGGTTGTGCTCACGATGGGGGTGCGCAACGTCGCCGCTCTGGGCAGCTTCGTGCTCGGCTACGTCGAGGCCGCCGAGGTGCTCTCGCCTGCGGATGTGCGCGACGAGGTGGTGGAGCGGCTCACCGCGCTGGTGGGTCGGCCCCCGACGGGGGATGGTGGCGCCCGATGAACGAGCGCCGCGGGCCCGGCTCGGCACCGAGGGAGACCGCCGTCGGGCGGATGCAGCGCGTCCTGGCGGCGATCCTCTGGATCGCCGAGCACGACGGGCCGCTGGTCAGCGAGGCGGCCGAGCACTTCGGGGTGACCGACGCCGTGCTGCTGGCCGATCTCGAGCTGGCCTGCATGATCGGCGCCGACAGCGACGACTTCCTCGAGATGCCGGTCGAGATGTACCTCGAGGGCGACCGCGTGTTCGTCCACCTCCACGCCTTCGACCGGCCGTTGCAGCTCACGCCCCCCGAGGCGCTGTCGCTCGTCGTGGCCGGCTCCGCGCTGAGCGGCATCGGCACCGCCGAGGAGAACGGCCACGACCGGGCTCCGGCCCTGCAACGGGCGCTGGAGAAGGTGGCGGCCGCCCTCGGCATCGAGGTCGGCGAGCAGGTCGACATCGACCTCGGCGTGCGCGACGCCGCGGTGTTCGCCACGGTGCAGTCCGCGGTCGACGAGCACCGGGCCGTTCAGATCGTCCACCTGAACGTCGAGCGCGACACCCGTACCCAACGGGTCGTCGAGCCGTGGAGCCTTTTCCGCGAGCGCGGGTCGTGGTATCTCCTGGGCCACTGCCGTCGGGCGGTCGGCGAACGGCAGTTCCGCGTCGATCGCATCGTGGCGGCCGATCTGCTCGCAGAGACCACGACCGTGCCCGCCGACCTCCCGCCGCCGTCGGCCCTGCGGGTCGACGCCGATGCTCCGCGCATGGTGGTCGACCTGGGGCCCGACGCCTACTGGGTGGTGGAGAGCTACCCGGTCGAGTCGGTCGACCCGCAGCCCGACGGGACGTTCCGGACCACCCTGGTGGTGGTGTCGCGCCACTGGGCCGAACGCCTGCTGCTCCGCCTCGGGCTCTCGGCGCGCCTCGTCCACCTCGATCCCGCCCTCGGGCCCGGCGACCCCGGCGTGGAGGCCGCCCGGCGGGTGCTCGCCCGCTACGGAACTGAGCCCGCCCAGCACTAGCGTCGCCCCGGTGAGCCTCGATGACGACCCGGCCGTCCCCGTTCGGCCCGAGGACGTTGGCCGTGGCCCCTCGGCCGTCGGCGCCGCCCGCGGCGATGGGGCCGAGGACGAAGCTCACGTTCCCGCCGCCGACCAGTCTCACGACTCCGGTGACGACCGGCGGGATGACTCGGTCGGCGAGTCGATGGACGGCAGGCCGGGCGACGGTTCCGGCGACGGCGACGGTTCCGACGACGAGCGGCCCCCGACCGCCGAGGAGCGACGTCACCAGCGGGTGCGATCGACCGTCGAGTGGATCGCCGTGCTCGCCGGCGCGGTCGTCGTCGCCCTCGTGGTGCGGACCTTCCTGTTCACGACGTTCTGGATCCCGTCAGGCTCGATGGAGCCGACCCTGATGGGCGCCAGCCGCCGTGATCGGGTCATCGTCAACCGGCTCAGCTACAAGCTCCACGACGTCAACCGGGGCGACATCATCGTGTTCAAGGTGCCCCCGGGCGAGCCCACCATGGAGGTCGACGGCCAGGCGGTGGAGGACCTGATCAAGCGTGTCGTCGGGTTGCCGGGCGAGACCGTGTCGCTCCGCGACGGCGACGTCTACATCGACGGCGAGCTCCGCGACGAGCCCTACCTCCCCGAGGGGGTGGCGACCGAGGCCATCTGCGGCGGCGAGCCGCGGTGGGTCGTCCCCGACGACGCCGTCTTCGTGATGGGCGACAACCGGCCCATGTCCCAGGACGCCCGCTGCTGGACCTCGCACTCCGTCGAGGAGTCGGACATCGTGGGTCGGGCCTTCGTCCGGATCTGGCCCCTCACCGAGTTCTCCGGGCTCTGACCGACCGACGGTGACCAGTCCGCCCTGACCGTCTAGGCGACGGGAGGCGAGCGGGTGTCCGGTCGGGGCGCCCGGGCGCGCCCCAGGGCGTCGACCATGCGGTCGACGTGGTCGCAGAACAGCCCGTCGATGCCGATGTCGAAGAGACCGTCGAGGATCCGCGGGTGCTGGGCGTCCCAGCCCCAGGTCCGCACGCCGAAGCGGTGGTAGAGCGTCACCAGGCCCGCGGTCCAGTCCGAGTGGTGCAGGTTGACCACGTCGATCCCCCGGGCCCGCAGCTGGGCGGCGTGACGTTCGGGGCCCTGGCCCAGGGCCCGCAGGCGCGTCGAGTCGACGAGGCGGACCTGGGGGGCGAGCTCCCGCCACGACACCAGCAGGTCGTGGTCGTCGTGGCACAGCCAGACCCGGCTGAGCCGGGTGGGGTCATCGGCCCCCAGGGCGCCCAGCAGGGGAGCAGCGGCGGCCGGGTCCTTGACGTCGACCGACAGATCGACCTCGTCGGTCAGGAGGGGGGCCAGCTCGGCGGCGGAGGGGATGTGCGCCGGGAGGTCGGATCGTGCCTCGCCGGCGATGGGGCGTCGCCGGGGCCGGCGGCCGACCACGCCGTCGTGGTCGAGGACGGCCACGCCGTCGGCGGTCACCCAGGCGTCGGTCTCGAGACCCGTGGCCCCCAGCCGCAGGGCCAGCTCGAAGGCCTCCAGGGTGTTCTCGGGGGCGTGGGCCCGGGCGCCGCGATGGGCGAATGCAAGGGGGGGCCGTTGGAGCGACGGGTGACGGGTCGGCACCGGTCCATCCTCGCGCCCGGCGCCCGGCGCCCGGCGCAGGCCCGGATCCGATCGCCGCCGGCTCTCAAGTGGGCGACGGGGCGGCCGATCAGTGACAGGTCAGACGAGACGGGGATCGCCCTGTCCTCGAAGGAGACGAATGGCCACCATCCGTGCGACGTGCAGCGACTGCGGCGATGTGGAGATGACCAGTGAGGACGTCGAGGTGCGCGTGTGCGCCGACAACGGCGTCGGCTCCTACACCTTTCGGTGCCCACGGTGCGCGATGGCGGTGGCCAAGGCGGCCGAGCCGCGCATCGTGGAGCTGCTGATCGCCTCGGGCGTCCGCCTGCACCGCTGGCGGCTGCCCGCCGAGCTCGACGAGCGGCGCGTCGGCGAGCCCATCGACCACGACGACCTGCTCGACTTCCACCGTCTCCTCGGTGACGACGGTCGCCTCAGCACTGAGCTGGGCCGGCTCGTCGACGGGTGAGGGGCTGATATCCCGATGACCTACGCTCACGCCGTGTTCTGGCTGTGGTGCATCGCCCTGCTGGCCACCCTGGTGGCCTTCGCCCTGGCCGGGCGAGCCCTGTTCCGCGTCGATGCCGCCGTGGTCGCCCTGCGTTCGGCCACCGACGGGCTGAACGAGCTCGGCACCGCCACCGAGATGTTGCGGGAGGCATCTCGGGACACGGAGCGCCGACGCTCGACCCTCCACGCCCGGGCGGCCGACGTCTCGGTGTGAACCCGACGCCGACCGCGCCGGGGTGCCGACGGAGCGGTTCGGTAGGGTTGGATCATGTTCAACATCGGCGGTGGCGAGATGTTCGCCATCTTGCTGCTGGCCCTTCTCGTGCTCGGTCCCGAGCGGCTGCCCAAGGCCATGGGCCAGGTGGGCCACTACGTCGCCCAGCTGCGGCGCATGTCATCGGGCTTCCAGGAGGAGATCAAGAGGGCCATGGACCCCGGTGACGCCCCGTTCCGACCCGGTGAGGAGCGCCTCAGCGGTCCACCGGGCGCGATCGACGACGAGGTGCGCGTGGTCGGTGGCGAGCCCGCCGAGGACGGCATCATCGACACGTCGGCCACCGACGACCACCGGATCGACGCCTCCTCGGACCCCGGCACCGACTCCGTCGATGGCGCGCCCGACGACCCCGCCACCGACCCCGACCGCCCGGCCCCGGATCCCGTGGACGAGGCGGCCTCTGACCCCGGGGGTGACGGCGCCAACGTGACCCCGTTGCGGCCTCGGGACGACGACGGCGACGCGCGGGCCACCGGATGAGCCCCGTCGGGCTCGAGCCCCGATGAGCGCCGAGACCACCACCCGGATGGACTCCGGCCCCGGGCACATGTCGCTCGTCGAGCACCTCGGCGAGCTGCGCACCCGGATCATGCGGTCGGTCTACGCCGTGGCCCTCGGCGCGTTGGTCGCCTGGTTCCTCTACCAGCCGATCTTCGACCTGCTGCTGGGCCCGCTGCGCGAGACCGCTCCCAACGAGCAGCTCCGCCAGACGCTGCTGGCCACCGATCCGCTCACCGGCTTCCAGATCCGGATCCGGCTCACCACCTACACCGGGATCATGTTCGCGATGCCGATGATCCTGTGGCAGATCTGGAAGTTCGTGGCCCCGGGCCTCTACGACAACGAGAAGCGCTACGGGGTCGTGTTCATCACCATCGGCACCGCCCTGTTCGCCGCCGGGGCCGCCATTGCGTTCTGGACGATGCCGGCGGCCCTCACGTTCCTCCAGGAGATCGGGGGCGAGGGCAACTTCACGGAGTTCTACACACCCGAGAAGTACCTGCGGCTCATCGTCTACATGATGTTGGCCTTCGGCCTCGGCTTCGAGTTCCCTCTCATCGTCACCACCTTGAACTTCGTCGGTGCGGTGTCCACCGACACCCTGCGCCGCATCCGCCGCTACGTCATCGTCATCGTGGCCGTGTTCGTGGCCGTGGCCACCCCCTCCGGCGACCCGATCAGCATGCTCGCCCTCACGGTGCCGATGATCGGGCTCTACGAGGTGGCCATCGTCATCGGGCGGGTGCGCGACAAACGCAAGAGGAAGGCCGAGAAGGAGGACGTGTGACCCCTCGGGCCCGGGGCGGTCGTTCAGACCTCGGCTTCGTGCTCGACCGCTTCCAGGTCGAGGCCCTGGCCGCCGTGGACGAGGACGTCTCGGTGCTGGTGGCGGCCCCGACCGGCTCGGGCAAGACGGTCGTCGCCGACCACGGCGTCGACCGGGTCCTGGCCCGGGGTCTGAAGGCGTTCTACACGACGCCGATCAAGGCGCTGTCGAACCAGAAGTTCGCCGACCTCCGGGCCCGCCTCGGGGCCGAGCGGGTGGGCCTGCTCACCGGCGACACGGCGGTCAACAGCGGGGCCCAGGCGGTGGTCATGACCACCGAGGTGCTCCGCAACATGCTCTATGCCCGCTCCCCGGCGCTGGAGGGTCTGGGGCTGGTCGTCCTCGACGAGGTCCACTACCTGCAGGACCGCTACCGCGGCCCGGTGTGGGAGGAGGTCATCATCCACCTGCCACGGTCGGTGCAGATCGTCGCCCTCTCGGCGACGGTGTCCAACGCCGAGGAGCTCGCCGGGTGGATGGACGCCGTGCGGGGGCGCACGGTGACGGTGGTCGAACACGAGCGGCCCGTCGAGCTGATCAGCCTCTACGCCGCCCGCGACCGCTCGACCCACGATCTGGTCGTGATGCCGGTCGTGGTCGACGGCGAGCCCAACCCCGTCGGTGAGCGCCTCGACGCTCCGCCCCTCACGCCCCGCCACGACCGCCGGGGCAGGTCTCGTCCCCGGTACGCCACGCCCCGTCGCCTCGAGGTGGTCGAGCACCTCGCCGACGAGGACCTCCTGCCCGCCATCTGCTTCGTGTTCAGCCGCAAGGGCTGCGACGAGGCGGCCCGCAGCCTGCTCGAGGCGGGCGTGCGGCTGACCGACCCGGCCGAGCGGGCCCGCATCCGCGCCGTCGCCGAGGCCCACACCTCGGCCCTCTCCGACAGCGACCTCGACGTCCTCGACTACGACCTGTGGTTGGCGGCCCTCGAGCAGGGCGTGGCCGCGCACCACGCCGGCATGGTCCCGCCGTTCAAGGAGGCGGTCGAGGCCTGCTTCGTCCAGGGCCTGGTCAAGGTGGTCTTCGCCACCGAGACCCTGGCCCTCGGCATCAACATGCCGGCCCGGTCGGTGGTCATCGAGGCGCTCTCCAAGTTCACCGGTGAGCAGCACGAGGCGCTCAAGCCCGGCGAGTACACCCAGCTCACCGGGCGCGCCGGGCGGCGGGGCATCGACGAGGTCGGGCGGGCGGTGGTGCTGTGGAGTCCCTTCACCCCCTTCCAGCAGGTCGCCGACCTGGTGCTCAGCCGCCGCTTCGAGCTGCGATCGGCCTTCCGGCCCACCTACAACATGGCCGCCAACCTCGTCCGGCGCCACGACCGCGACGAGGCCCGCCGCCTGCTCGACCGCTCCTTCGCCCAGTTCCAGGCCGATCAGGGCATCGTGCGCCTGCGGTCACGGCGCGACGCACGCGGCGAGACCCTCGAACGGCTCATCACCGAGGCCCACTGCGACCGGGGGGACACCGAGGAGTACCGGCTGCTGCTGCGCCACGACGAGGAGGCCCGTCGGGGCTCGAGCACCCGCCACGACGTGCTGACCGCCCTGGCTCGACTCCGACCGGGCGACGTGGTGTGGCTGGGGGGCGTGCGCATGGGCGTGCTCTCGATCGGGTGGCGGGGTCCGGAGCGGGGACGCCTTCACGTCATCGACGAGCGGGGTCGGGCCCGCACCATCAGCAGCACCGACATCGACGAGGTGCTGGTCCGCGCCGGGGAGATCGACATGCCCCGGCCCTACGCCCCCAACAACCGGGCCTTCCAGCACGAGGTGGCGCGCAGCCTGGCTCGCGTGCGAGGGGCCCGGCGCCGTCGCTCGGGGGCGAGTCCGGCCCCGACCTCGACCGCCGCCGAGCACCCGGTGGACGGATGCCCCGACGCCGCCCGCCACGTCCGCTCCGCCGTGCAGGCGGACCGGGTGCGGCGCGAGCTGGCCGACATCGACCGCCGGATCGACGGCACCACGGGCTCGGTGGCCCGCGAGCTCGACGCCGTGCTGGGGGTGCTGCGGGCCCGCGACATGATCGGCGACTGGGAGCTCACCGCTCGCGGCGCGCTGCTGGTCCGGGTCTTCCACGAGTGCGACCTGCTGATCGCCGACTGCCTGGCGGCGGGGCTCCTCGACGGCCTCGACGCGGCGTCGCTCGCCGCGCTCGTCTCGTGCTTCACCTACGAGCATCGCAGCAAGACACCTCCGCCCCCGCCGTGGTTCCCCGACCGCCGCACCCGCCAGCGCTTCGAGGCCGTCTCCCAGCGCTCCGATCGGCTCCGCGCCGAGGAGGACGCGGCCCGCCTGCCGACCACCCGGGCCCCGGACCCGACCTTCGTGCCCATCGCCCACGCCTGGGCGTCGGGACGCGACCTCACCTCGGTGCTGGGTCGCGAGGAGATGACCGGCGGCGACTTCGTGCGCAACGTGCGCCAGCTCGTCGACCTGCTCCGCCAGATCGGCGAGGCCGCCGTCGACCCCACCACCGCCCACGCCGCCCGCTCGGCGGCCGAGGCGCTGCACCGGGGCGTCGTCGCGGCATCGTCGCTGGCCACCACCGGGGGCGGCAGCTCGTCGGCGACTGCTGCGGCCGTCCCTGCGGCCGAGGTCCGGTGACCGTCGAGAAGGGACGGGACTGGGGCGAGGTGGGTCCTGCGCCGCCGGACACCGTGTTCGTCCGCTCCGACGCCGAGGCCCGCGACGTGATCGAGACGTCTCGGCGCGGCGATGGTCCGCCGCCCGTGCTGGGGCTTCTCGGCGGCGACCTGTGCCGCACGCTCGGAGGGCGGGGTGGCGAGGCCCGGGTGCGCGAGGCCGCCTCGCGGGCCACCGTCGACCTCGGCGTCGCCCTGCTCGATGGTCGCCGGCACCTCTTCGTCGCCCACCTCGTGGCCCGTGGCTCGTGGTGGCGAGGACGGGTCGTAGCGGTGATGAACGCCCAGTTCCTCGGTCGGTGGGATGTCGCGCCGCGCGCCCACCCCGGCGACGGTCGTCTCGACGTGCTCGACGGCGACCTCGGCCTAGGGGACCGGTGGAAGGCGCGTCGCCGGCTGGTTGCCGGCACCCACGTGCCGCACCCCGGCATCGCCCAGCTCCGCACCGCGGCCTGGACCGTCGAGCTCGAGCGGGCCACCCCGGTGTGGCTCGACGGTGGGCGGATGACCGAAGCCCGCACGCTGGCGATCCGCCTCGAGCCCGACGCGGTGCGCGTCGTGGTGTAGGGATCGCAGTTCTTGCGCCCGATCGGGGCGCCCACACACCGTCAACTCGGCGCAAGAAGCGCTGATGGGCCGAGGGCGACGCCGACCGGGTCGTCGGGCTCTATCCGGGTCATCGAGCGTGTCGGGGGCCCGTCGACTGGTCGGGCGACCGGGAGGTGGGCTCCGGGGCGATCGCTACGGTCGGTGCATGGACGCGTGGCTGCTCGACGACGCCCCCGGCGGCTACCGCTTCGGCGCCGTGGCCGACCCCGAGCCGGAGGTGGGCGAGGTGCGGGTGCGCGTCGTGGCCAGCGCCCTCAACCACATGGACCACTGGCTGACGCAGGGCCGTCCTCGACCCCCGGCGTTCCCGCACGTTCCGGGCTGCGACGCGGCCGGCGTGGTCGACGCCACCGGTGGGGGTGTGGAGGGCTGGTCGGAGGGCGACGAGGTGGTGGTCAACCCGACGGTGACCTCAGTCGAGGCACTGGCCCGCCACGGCGTGGATGCCCCGGCGGCGCCGGGGATGCGCCTGGTGGGGGAGAACCGGTGGGGGGCCCACGGCACCTACGTCGTGGTCCCGGCCCGGAACCTGGTGGCGCGGCCGGCGGGTCGGTCGTGGGCCGAGAGCGCGGCCTACCCGGTGGCGTTCTCGACCGCCTGGCGGATGCTGCGCCGGGCCCGGCTGCGGGCGGGGGAGACCCTGTTGGTGGTGGGAATCGGCGGGGGCGTCGCGAATGCCCTGCTGACCCTCGGGCTCGCCGCTGGCGCTCGGGTCGTCGTCACCTCCCGGGATCCCGACAAGCGCGAGGCCGCCCTGGCCCTGGGGGCGTCGGAGGCTCTCGACTCGGCGGCCGAGCGCTGGGACGTGGACGCGGAGGTGGTGGCCGAGAGCGTGGGCGCCGCCACCTGGGACCGCTCGATGGCGGCGCTGGTTCCCGCCGGGCGCCTCGTGGTCTGCGGCGCCACGTCGGGCGGAAAGGTGGAGCTGACCTTGCCCCGCCTATGGTTCAAGCAGATCGAGGTCATCGGCTCGACGATGGCATCGTACGAGGAGTTCGCCGAGGTCACCCGCCTGGTGGCCGCCGGCCTCCCCGTGGCGGTCGACGGTGAGCACGACCTCGACGACTACCCGGCCGCGCTCGAGCGCCTGCGGGCCGGGGCCGTGGTGGGCAAGATCGTCCTCCGCCACTGACGCCCGCCCGGAGCCAGGGCCAATCTGGGGCGCGGGGGCACGGATCGGCTGCCCTCACGGCCATCTCGTGCCCCAGTTCGCCGGAACACTGGCCCGGGGCCGGACCATGACGAGCATCGAGGTCGGCGACCGGGGGCTCGCCCTACCCCGCTCCACCGCCGTTCGACGGACCCTTCCGGTGGTCCTTCGGCACCTCGTTAGCCTCGTACCATGAGCGACGCCCACGACTTGGTCAAGGAGCGCATCGAAGCCGAGGTCGAGCGGCTCGCGCCCGTGCTGCTCGACGTGTCACATCGCATCCACGAGCGGCCTGAGCTGGCCTTCGAGGAGCACCACGCCCACGACGTGCTCACCGAGGTGCTCGAGGCCGAGGGCCTCACCGTCGAGCGCTCCGCCTACGGCCTGGCCACCGCCTTTTCGTCACGGGGGGGCCGCGACGGGCCCACCGTCGTCGTGTGCTGCGAGTACGACGCCCTGCCCGGCCTCGGCCACGCCTGTGGCCACAACGTCATCGCCGCTGCCGGGCTGGGGGCCGGGCTGGCCGCCGCGTCGGTGGCGGCCGAGGCCGGCGGCCGGGTGTTGATCCTCGGCACGCCGGGGGAGGAGGGCGGGGGCGGCAAGCAGCTGATGATCGACGCCGGTGCCCTGGACGGGGTCGACGCCGCGGTGATGGTGCACCCGGCCGGGCTCGACCTGCGCACCATGGACTCTCTCGCCATCCAGCGGGTCACCGTCACCTATCAGGGGCACGCCGCCCACGCCGCCGCGGCCCCGGAGAAGGGCCGCAACGCCCTCGACGCCGCCGTGCTCGGCTACGTGAACGTCGCGGCCCTGCGCCAGCACATCCGCCCCGACGAGCGGGTGCACGGCATCTTCCTGCAGGCCGGTGACGCGGCCAACATCGTGCCGGCGCTGACCCAGGCGCAGTGGTACGTCCGGTCACCGTCGGCCGCCGGGCTGGCCGCGCTGCGGGCCCGGGTCGAGAGCTGCCTCGCGGCCGGCGCCGACGCCGCGGGCTGCACCATGGAGCTCGACTGGTACCAGCCCGCCTACGACGAGCTGATGGCCCTCGACTCCTTCGACGACCTCTACGCCGCCAACGCGGCGCGGGTCGGGCGCACCCCGCTCCGACCCGGCTCCGACGGTGTGGCCGGCGTCGTCGGCTCGACCGACATGGGCAACGTCAGCCAGCACGTCCCCTCCATCCACCCCATGATCAAGGTGGCCCCCGACGACGTCGCCATCCACACCGAGGCGTTCGTCGGCTACGCCCGGGGCCCCGAGGGCGACGCCGCCGTCCTCGACGGAGCCACGGCCCTCGCCTGCACCGTCGCCGACCTGTGGCTCGACCCCGATGCCCTGACCCGGGTCCGCGACGAGTTCGCCGCCCGCCGAGCCTGAGGGCGGGCGGTCGCCGCCGTGGCCTCACGGGGGTGCGGCCGGGGCGCAGCTCCCCCGGTCACCGACGAGTGGTCGATCCTCGACCGTCGGGGTGGTGGATCGACCTTTCGGCGGCGGCGCGGGTTGGGGTGGTCCGGAATCACCGATCCTCGCGTACGGTCGTCATCGTGTTCGACGTGCCGCCTGTCCGGTACCGCTCCACGGAGGAGGACAGCGCCCGGTGGCTGGGCTTCGCCTTCCGGCCGGGTGACATCGTCATCAGCACCCGATCCAAGAGCGGCACGACCTGGGTGCAGATGATCTGCGCCCTGCTCGTCTTCCAGACCACCGAGCTCCCAGCCCCGCTGGCCCAGCTGTCGCCGTGGCTGGACTGGTTGGTGACGCCCCGCGACGAGGTGTGGGCGCAGTTGGCGGCCCAGGAGCACCGGCGGTTCATCAAGACCCACACGCCGCTCGACGGGATCCCCCGGGACCGGCGCGTCACCTACGTCGTGGTGGCCCGGCACCCGCTCGACATGGCGGTGTCGCTCTACCACCAGGGTGACAACCTCGACCGCGCCCGGATCGGCGAGCTCACCGGCCAGGCTCGCCCCGCCGGGCCCCCGGCGCCCCGTCCGCGCCTCCACGAGTGGCTGCTCGCCTGGATCGACAGCGACGCCAGCTTGCGGGAGGAGCTCGACTCGCTGCCGGGCGTGTTGTGGCACCTCTCCGACGCGTGGGACCGTCGGGCCGAGCCCAACGTCGTGATCGTGCACTACGACGACCTCGTGGCCGACCTCGAGGGGGAGATGCGCCGCCTCGCCGCAGAGCTCGGGATCACCGTCGCCGAGGCGACCTGGGCGGAGCTCGTGGGTGCGGCGCGCTTCGACCGGATGCGGGCCAACGCGGATGAGCTCGCCCCCGATCCGGCGGGGGTGCTGACCGATCGCGCCCGGTTCTTCCGCCGAGGGACCTCCGGCGCGGGACGGGAGCTGCTGTCGAACGACGAGCTCGCCCGGTACCGCGACCGCGCGCCGCGGCTGGCGCCTCCGGATCTCCTGACCTGGCTCCACCGCGACGACCGACAGCCCTGACCCCCACCTCCGGCGCCGCCCGACCACGACGGCTATCCAAGTCGCCCCGATGGGATATCCTTCCGGTCGTGACGAAGCGACTGATCGACGTCGACGACGAGAAGCTCGATGCCGTCCGCGCCCTGCTCGGCACTCGCACCCTCAAGGCGACCGTCGATGGTGCCCTCGACGAGGTCATCGCCCTGGATCAGCGGCGTCGTGCCCTCCTCGCCGAGCGAGGCGCCGACGTCGCGATGCTGGGTGATCCCGATGCCCGTGGGGCTGCGTGGGGCTGAGGCCCTACTACCTGGGCGATACGTCCGCGCTCGCTCGGATCGGGCAGCCCGTGATCGCCGAGCGGCTCGGTCCGCTCCTCGAGGGTGGGTTGGTGGCCCGTTGCACGCCGACGGATCTGGAGGCCGGCTTCTCCTCCACCGGTCCGGCCTCGCACGTCACGATGCGGCGGCAGCGGTCCGCGTGGCCGCGGGTGGCGATGGACCAGGTCGTGCTCGACCGAGCGGTCGATGTGCAGGACGACCTCGCGTCGCGAAGTCAACAACGGGGAGCGAAGATCGCTGACCTGTTGATCGCGGCCGCCGCGGAAGCTGCGGGCCTCGTGGTGCTCCACTACGACCACGACTTCGCTCTGATCGCCGAGGTCACCGGGCAGCCGGCGGAGTGGATCGTCCCCGCCGGCACCGTGTCCTGACGATCACCCGGGTCGAAGACCGACGGGCATCGTGACCTTTGGACCGACGTCCACCGTGGTGGCGGACATGAGGTCCAAAGCTGCGGGGGAGGGGCACTCTCTGCGGTCCCCGGCGGGCTGAGCGGCACCCCCTAAGGTCGGCAGCCGTGTCGGTGTACGTCCCCGAGGAGTTCACACCCGATGAGGGTGACGTGCTCCGGCGCTACTTCACGAACCTCGACGGGCCGGTCTTCGCCCTGGTGAACCTGCCCGAGGTCGTGAAGGGAGCGCTCTTCGCCCGGTACTCGCGGTCGTCGAAGAGCCTGCGCCGGCTCTTCCTCGACGAGTTCGTGGGCGACCTCGACATCAGCGGCGACCACACCATCGACGCCACCGTCGGCCTGCGTCGGGCCGAGGAGCTCTACGACCGGGTCTTCTTCGAGTACGGCGACGACTCGGTCGCCCAGCTGGGCGGGGTGCACCTGGCCTGCGAGCAGGCCTCGAACCTGCTGACCAAGGTGCTCGAGTGGGGCCGGCTGATGTCGTACCTCGAGCAGTCGACCCGCTACATCGCGTACGACAGCCGCCTCGGCGGCCGCTTCCGCTACCTGCGCGACCCCGGCATCCTCGGCTCACCGCTCGGCACCCGCTACGTGGGCGACATGGACCGCCTCTTCGACACCTACGCCGGGCTCGTGCCCCGCCTGCAGGACTTCTTCCGCGAGCGCTTCCCCAAGGAGGCCGGGGACTCGGACATCGTCTACCGCCAGGCCGTGCGGGCCAAGGCGTTCGACGCGCTCCGCGGAATCCTTCCGGCGGCCTCGCTGTCGAACGTGGGCATCTACGGCACCGGGCAGGGCTACGAGCAGCTGCTGCTGCGCATGCGCGCCCACCCGCTGCCCGAGGCCCGCAGCTACGCGGATCTCATGCTCACCGAGCTGCGCAAGGTGATTCCCTCGTTCCTGAAGCGCGTCGACCTCGACGACCGTGGCGTGGCGTGGAGCACCTACCTGGCGAGCACCCGCACCGCCACCGAGGAGATGGCCGCCCGCTTCTTCCCGGCCGACGAGCCCGCCGATGTGGTCCCGGGGGTCACGCTCACCAGCTTCGACCCCGACGCCGAGGTCAAGCTGGTGACCGCGATCCTCTACCCCTCGACCCACGTGCCCGAGGCTCAGGTCGAGCGGCGGGTGCAGGCCATGACGACCGACGAGCGCCTGGCGGTCGTGCGGGCCTACGTCGGTGACCGCACCAACCGGCGCCACAAGCCCGGCCGCGGCCTCGAGCGGCTGTTCTACCGCTTCGACGTGCTGGCCGACTACGGCGCGTTCCGCGACCTCCAGCGCCACCGCATGCTCACCGTGGAGTGGCAGGACCTCAGCCCCCGCCACGGGTACACCCGGCCCGAGGCGGTCGACCGGGCCGGCCATGCCCCCGAGTTCGACGAGGCCATGGGCCGCTCGGCCGAGCTGCACGACGCGCTGGTCGACCGGTTCCCGGCCCAGGCGCCCTACGCGGTGTGCCTGGCCTACAAGGTCCGCTTCGCCATGGGTCTCAACGCCCGGGAGGCGACCCACATGCTCGAGCTGCGCTCCACTCCCCAGGGCCACCCTGCGTATCGGGAGGTCGCCCAGTCGATGCACCGGCTCATCGCCGAGGAGGCTGGCCACACCGCGGTGGCTGAGCTCATGCGCTACGTCGATCACACCCCCGAGCCGGCCCTGGAGCGCCTCGACGCCGAACGTCGGGCCGAGGTTCGGCGCCAGTCCCGCTGACGGCGCGCGGGTGTTCTGACCAGGGCCGTTACCTCCCGTAGGGCAGATCGCGCGGTGCGTGACGGCATCTCGTCGCCTGTGGTTGAACCCAGTGGCTTCACACGGCGCGCGCGGCCGTGTATCCTCTCCGCCCTCTTCGGGGGGGATGACCCGGAGGTGCCCCTGTGACCCACCCATCGACGCGCCGAGTCCGACCGAACCCACCATCGACGACCACGCAGAGCGAGGCGCCCCCCGGGCGGTCCCGGCGGCGACCGCTCGTCGCCCTGATCGCCCTGGGCACGGCCGCCGCCGCCCTGACCGTCGTCGTGGCGGTCGGACCCGCACCGGCGATCGCGAACCGGGGGGCCACCCCGCCCCTCGCCGCCCCCTCGGCACCAGTCGAGGCTCGTGGCACGGGAGGCCTCCGCGACCACCCGGTCGCGACGCAGGGGTCCTACACCGTCCGGCCCGGTGAGACCCTCTCGGGCATCGCCCTGCAGCACGGCACCTCCGTCGCCGCCCTCGCTGCCGCCAACGGCCTGGCCGACCCCGACCGGGTGCGGCACGGAACCACGCTCACCATCCCCGCCGCCGGCACCGCCACGGCTGGGGGAGTGACGGCCGACCTGCCGGCCCGCCTGCGCGAGTCGCCGGCCCGCCAGGCCCACATCGCCACCTTCGACCGGTGGGCGGCCGCCAACGGCGTGCCCGCCGACCTGCTGAAGGCCATGACCTGGTTGGAGTCGGGCTGGCAGAACGACGTCGTCTCGTCCACCGGAGCGGTCGGCATCGGTCAGCTCATGCCCGACACGGTCGACTTCATGGAGCTGCTGATCGGCGCCGACCTCGACCCCGATGTCGTCGAGGACAACATCCGCATGTCGGCGCGCTACCTCCGCTGGCTGCTGGACCGCTTCAGCACTACTTCTGACGCCCTCGCCGGGTACTACCAGGGCCCGACCTCGGTCGAGCGCCAGGGTCTCCTGGCCGAGACCGAGACCTACGTCGCCGACGTGCTCGCGCTCCGCCGCCGCTTCTGACCGACCGGCCCGGGGACGCCGCCGCCGATGTGCCGTCCTCGCGCCTCGCGAGCCCGGCCTCGAGCTCTTCACCAGCACGGCTCCGACCCCCGTGACCAGCACTCCGACGCGGGAGACCAATGGCACACTCCAGGCCCTCGCCGCTGCGTTGCATCCCGCGGGACGGCGCCTATGCTCCGCCGCGACCGCCGAAGCACGACGGCTCCTGAAGGATCTCATGGCTGACGAAGATACAATCGCCTCCGACGACGTCACGGACGACGCCGCCGACCTCGACGAGGAGTTCGAGGACGACGACGCCGACATCGAGGAGGACGAGGTTGACGTCGTCGATGACGCGGTCGGCGACGATGTCGTGGCCGTGGTCCACGACGATGACGTCGTCGCCCCGGCTGACGTGGACGGCGCCACCGCAGCAGCCGAGGATGACGAGGACGAGGCTCCGGTCAAGGACAAGGCCAAGGCCGGCGACGACGAGGAGGGCGGGGACGACGACGACGAGCCCGACCCCGACGACGTCGAAGAGGACCTCGACACCATCCTCAAGGACCGCATCGCGGCCAACGACGACGAGGAGGAAGAGGACGAGGACACCCCTCCGGTCGAGACCACCACGGCCGAGAGCGGCGGACGGGTCCAGCCCAAGCGTCCTGGTGAGTTCACGTGCCAGTCCTGCTTCCTCGTGAAGCACCCGAGCCAGCTCGCGGATGACGACGCGATGCTCTGTGCGGACTGCGTGTGAGCGGCATCATCGAGATTTCCGGGCTCGGCGCCAGGTGGGCAACCATGGGTCGGGTGAAGGTGCACCGATGACCGACCGAGAGCACAAGCCGTCCGCCGAGGCCGCCCTCGAGGTCCTGCTCTACGCCCCTCTCGGGTTCGCCCTCGAGGCCCGCGCCCTGCTCCCGACGTTCGTGGAGCGGGGTCGCAACCAGGTCACCATGGCCAAGATGATCGGGCGCTTCGCCGTCCAGCAGGGCCAGGTCGAGGCCAACAAGCGCTTCGGTCCCGTCCAGGAACAGGTCGAGACCGTCCTGGCCGACCTGGGCCTCGCCACCCGGCCCGGCTCCGGGCCATCGGCTTCGCCCACCGCGGCGTCCACGCCGGCCACGCCCGCTTCGCCGCCGGCACCGGCGGTGGCCGTCGTGCCCGACCTCGAGACCCTCGACCCCGATGAGCTGGCCATCCCCGACTACGACAGCCTCGCCGCCTCGCAGGTCGTGCCCCGGCTCCGGGCCCTGTCGGAACCCGACCTGGAGGCCGTGCGCGCCTATGAGACCGCCGGTCGGGCCCGCAAGACGATCCTGAACCGGATCGCCCAGCTGCAGAGCGCCTGACCCCCGTGGAGGGGGTGCGGGTCGCCACCGACGCCGACCTCGACGAGCTGGTGCGCCTGGCCGAGATCGCCCGCCGCGAGCTCGGCGGGGAGCGGGGGGGACCGATGTGGCAGCTGCTCCACGGCCGCCCCGATCCGCTTCCGGCGACCCTCCTGGCCGATCTCTCCGAGGTCGAGAGCGACCACGGCGTGGTCCTCCTCGGCACCTTCGCCGCCGTTGCCGGCGGCTATGCCGCGGCCCACCGGGAGACCCTGGGCGACGGCACGTCGATCGCGGTGGTGAGCGACGTGTTCGTCGAGGCCGGGTTCCGGGGCATCGGCCTCGGGGGCGCGTTGATGGACGAGCTCATCGCCTGGGCCCGGACCCACGACTGTCGCGGCATCGACGCCCTGGCCCTGCCGGGCATGCGCCACAGCAAGAACTTCTTCGAGCGCTTCGGGCTCACCGCCCGCGCCATCCTCGTCCACAAGGACCTTCGGCCCGCCGAGCCGATCTCGGACGAGCGGTGATCTTGGAGGACCTCGAGGACGAGCGGTCCCGGGACCGTCCCACCGTGGCCGTCGGAGCCATCGTGATCGAGGGCGATGACCTGCTGGTGGTGCGACGGGCCCGGCCGCCGGCGGTCGGCACGTGGTCGATCCCCGGCGGACGCGTCGAGCGGGGCGAGACCCTGGCCGAGGCGATCGTGCGGGAGCTTCACGAGGAGACGGGCCTGGAGGGCGCCTGCGGTGAGATGGTCGGCTGGAGCGAGGTGATCGACCGCGGGCACCACGCCGTGATCCTCGACTTCCGGGTCCACCTGTTCGAGCGAGTCGAGCCGATCGCCGGCGACGACGCCTCGGCCGCCCGCTGGGTGCCCCTCGGCGACGTGACCGAGCTCCACCTGGCCCCCGGGCTGGCCGAGTTCCTTCACGACCACGGCATCATCCCCACCATCACCTGACGGTGCGGTGGGAGCCGGTCAGCGACCCTTCCACACCGGGGAACGCTTCTCGGCGAAGGCGGTGAGGCCCTCGGAGAAGTCCTCGGTGCCGAACATCTTGACGATGCCCTCACCGGACATCCTCCAGCCGACCTCGTCGGGCTGGTCGGTGGCCTCGATGACGATCTTGCGGCTCTCGGCGACGGCCAGGGGCGCCGCCGTGCAGATCTGTTCAGCCAGCTCCTGGGCCCGATCGAGGGCCTGGCCCTCCTCGGCGAGGTGGTTGACCAGGCCGAAGTGGTGGGCCTGCTCGGCCGGGAAGTCGAGACGGCCGGTGAGGGCCAGCTCCATGGCGATGTTGCGGGGGATCTTGCGGGGCAGGCGGAACAAGCCACCCCCGGCGGCGACCAGGTTGCGCTTCACCTCGGGGATGCCGAACACCGCCGTGCGCGAGGCCACGACCATGTCGCAGGCCAGCACGATCTCGGTGCCGCCGGCGAGGGCGGGACCGTCGACCGCGGCGATGACGGGCTTGGTCCGCTCGCGCTGGACGAAGCCACCGAAGCCGCCCCGAGCGGTGGACATGCCGCCGGGGTCGGTGGCCATCTGCTTGAGGTCGGCCCCCGCGCAGAAGATCCAGCCCTTCTCGGTCTGGCCGCCCGTGATGATGCCGACCCAGGCCTCGGGGTCGTCCTCGAGGCGGTCGATCGCCGCTTCCATGCCCTCGGCGACGGCGGTGTTGACCGCGTTGCGGGCCTCGGGGCGTTGGATCGTGATGACGGCGACGTGGCCGCTCAGCTCATAGGTAACCATCGCCCGACCCTAGGCGACCGGCGGCCGCCCACCTGACCGACCGGTCAAGAGCGTCCGACGCACCTCGACCTCGCGGTGGCGTCCTGCGGTCCTCGCCCTCAGGGCTCGGGCGCAGCCGACCGATCGTCTGGAGCCTCTTCAGCATCGGTGGCATCCTCAGCATCGGTGGCCTCGGCCGAGAGGCCCTCGGAGGTCAGAGCGACCTCGGCGGAGGCGGCGGTGATCGGCGCGTCTGCCTCACCGGCGGGCGCCGGTGGTGCTTCGGGGGCGTCTGACGAGGGCGTCGTCGTCTCCGCTGCGGCCGACGTCTGAGCGACCTCGGCGGAGGCGGCGGTGACGAGGGTCTCTTCCTCGCCGGCGGGCGCTTCGGGAGCGTTCGACGAGGGCGTCGTCGTCTCCGCTGTAGCCGACGTCACAGCGACCTCCGGGGCCGCGGCGGTGATCGGGGTGTCCGTCTCGCCGGAGGGCGCGGGTGGTGCTTCGGGGGCGTCTGACGACGGCGTCGTCGTCTCCGCTGCGGCCGAGGTCACAGCGACCTCGGGGGATGCCGCGCTCACCGGAGCGTCGCCCGCCGCGGGAGGGGACGGGGTCTCCGCCGTCGGGGTGGCCGCCTGGGGGTCGGCCGGCGGGGGAGGGGGCACAGGGCGGCTGTCGCTACCGCCGCTGCCGGGCCCGCCCCGGCCGGGACCCCGGCGCGGGGGACGGCGAGCCTTGCCCGAGGCGGGCTCCACGCCCATGGCCTGGGCGACCAGCGGCACGCGCGAACCGGCCGCGGCGACGGCCGCCTTCAGCTCGTCGGACGGCTCGGCCGGGATCGACTGGGGGACGACCCGGGCGTGGACGGGTGACAGGGAGAGGGCGTCGAGCACGGTGGCCCAGCGGTCGGTGGGCGTCTCGGCGGTGAGCGACGCGTTGGCACCGTCGGTCAACCGGGTGGCCAGGTCGGTCGGCAACGGCGACCCCGCCTTGGGGGGGCGGGAGCTGACCCGCAGGGCGCGGACCACCCGTCCGTCGCCGAGGAGCTGGGCCAGCTCGGCCAGCCAGGCGGCCTGATCGGCCTCGATCCGGCGGTCGAGCCCGGCGCGCAGCTGGGTGGCCAGCGCACGGGTCTCGGCGTCCTTGGCGCCGCTGTCGGCCGCGACGACGACGGTGCGCAGGTCGCGCAGGTCGAGCTCGTCGATGTCGGCGAGGGCCGCGTCGGCCCGATCGCGCCACTCAGCGGTGCGGAGGCGGGGGAGCAGGCGCTCGGCCAGCGCTTCGAGCTGGGCCGGGTCGACCTCGGGCCGACCCTCGGCGCGGGCCTGGGCGTTCTGCTTCTCGACGGCCTGGCGGACAGCGGGGATGCCGCCCTTGAGGACCTCATCGGCGATGGGTCGCTCGTGGACCTCGAGGGAGTCGAGGACGGCCCGGCGGTGGGTGCGCTGGGGTCGCAACCGCTTGGGTTTGGGACGGTCATCGGTCGGCGGGCGGCGCCGAGCCCGGTCCCCGCCGCCAGGACGGCCGCGCGACGACTCGTCGCGCCGGGCGTCGTCGTGAGACCCGCGCGCCTCGCCGGGTCGGCTGCGGGTCTCGCCGCCGGGGCGCCCGTCTCGGCTTCCCCGTCCCGGACCTCCGGGCCCTCCGGGCCCGCTGCCCCCCCGGCCCCCGCCCGGCCCTCCCGCCCCGCCGGGTCCGCCCCGTCCGCCGCCGCGTCGACCGCCACCGTCGCGATCGCCGCCACCGTCGCGGGCACGGCCGCCGCGGCGGCCCGCCAGCTTGCTGGTGACCAGCTCGTCGTCGGTGAGCTCGCGGGCGTTCAGCTCGATGCGGGCGGGTTCGACCCGCTCGACCTTCCTCGCAGGCAACACGGCGGTGATCTCGGTGCCGTCGAGACCGATCTCGACCTCGACCCGAAGCGTGTCGCCCACCGAGGACGATCCGGGCAACACCGTCGCCGGGACCACCCCCTTCGGTTCGCGCGCGCCCGCGGCCCGCCACGTCCAGGACCCGTCGTCGCGGGCACTCGTCAGCTCGATGTCGATCCGGCGGGCCATAGGCCGGCCACCGTACTCGGCCCCTGTGTCGCCACCCCTAGTTCATCGGTGAGAGGTCGGACCCGGTCAGCCGGACGCCGCCCATAATCGTAGTTCTGTAAAGTTACCGTAGGACCGAGGAAGAGGGGTCGGGGGCCGGGCGCGGCTCGACCCACAGGGCCGCCAAAGGTCGGGCGTTGTCGAGCAACCAGCTGAGGGCCCGTGCCACCTCGACCGGGTCCTCCCCGGCCTCGGCCAGGTCCGCGTCGACGTCCTCGATGGCGGCCTGCAGGCAGTACACCGCACCCTGGAGCTCCTCGAGCGTGGATCGGGAGACGATCACATCCGCGTCACCCAGCCCGTGGGCCGCCGCCAGCTTGCGAGCCAGGTGGGCCTGCTGGCGACAGCCCTGACGGCAGTACTGCCGAGGCCGGCCGGGTCCCTGGCGGAGCGGCATCGGTCGCCCGCACCACCGGCAACGGGCACCGGCCGCCTCCTCGCCCTCTCGGGTCCCTCGTGCGCCGGTCCCCCGGTAGCCGGCCAGTTTCGTCACATGACAAAACCTACAGCGAACGCACCCGCGGGCCGCGGATCATGCGCTCGACCGGCGTGAGCTCACGACCGGCGCCCGGCGCCCGGGGCCCCGACCAAGGCGGCCTCGGCGGCCGGGACCTTCGCCCCGTCGGTCTCCGCATCGGTGTCTGAGCCGGCGTCGGGCTCGGGGCCGACCTCCGGTCGGGTCGCGGGATCGACCGCCGGCTCGGTCTCGACCCCGGGTGGCGGCGCGACGACGAGCGGTCTCGCCCGCTGCGGAACCGTGCTGGTGGCGGCGACGGCGCGGGCGACGCCGTGACGGTCACGTGCCTCGCTCCGGGTCGGGAGCGGTGACTCGGCCCGGGTCGGCGTCGGCTCGCGGCGGCCTTCGACGGCGGGGGCCGGGTGCCACGGTCGGGGGCACCGGGGCGGCCGTGGCAGCCGTCCCCATCGGTCGACCCGGCCCCACCGACCCGACGGGAGCGGCGGGCTCGCACGCAGGTGCCGCCGCGACCACCGAGGGGGCCGGATCGGCGATCGACCGTCGCGATCCAGCACTGGGCGCGCACTTTCCCGCGCCCATCTTGACGATTGCCGTTGGATGGGCCGAGAGGCGCTATGATTCCCTTCCGCGGGCCGGTGACGGTCACCTTTCGCAGGAGCCGACGCCAGCGGAGTCCGGGGCCAGGAGGTCAGGATCCACCGGCCGGACGGGTCGGTGGGCCCGTGGAGCGAGGCCATCGGCCTCCATCCTGCGGTGACGGTGAGCGAGCTGGGCACCAGCTACGTCGAGGCCCGCACCCTCGACCTCAACGGCAACCTGAGCGCCAGCAAGATCCTCCCTGTCAACGTCGAGCACACCGCGCCCGGCGCGCCCGGTCGGCCCGACGTCTCGGCCCGTGACGCCGGGCTCGCCTCGACCTGGGCCCCGCCCGGCGACGACGGCGGCAGCGCCGTCACCGGCTACGACGTCGAGGTCGCAACGCCCGGCTCCGCCCCCTCGGTGACCCGGGTCGGCCCGTCCGGCGCGGCCGACGTCGCGGCCCGCAACGGCCGCGTCCACGAGCTGCGGGTGCGCGCCGTCAACACGGTCGCCCCCGGGGCGTGGAGCGAGAGCGCCGGCCCGGCCCTGCCGCCCTTCAGCGGACCCGCCGCCTACGTGGCGCGGATCTACCAGGACCTCCTGGGGCGAGAACCCACGTCAGGTGAGCTGACCGACGGGGTCGCCCAGATCACCACCGGTGGGATGCGGCCCGCTGACCTGGCCTCCTTGCTGATGTCGAGCCCGCCCTGGAGCGGCACCCTCAGCCCGGTCATCCGCCTCTACCGGGCCTCCTTCCTACGCCTGCCCGATGCGTCCGGGCTCGCCTACTGGGAGGACCGGGCGCGGACGGGCACCACCCACCGTTACATGTCGGACCACTTCACCCAATCGGAGGAGTTCAAGGGTCGCTACGGCACCGTGTCCAACCGTGAGTTCGTGCGTCAGGTGTACCAGAACATCTTCGAGCGGAACCCCGAGGCGCCGGGCTGGGACTTCTGGACCGACGAGCTCGACAGCGGCCGCTGGAGCCGTGGCCGCGTGATGGCGTACTACTCCGAGTCCAAGGAGTACCGGGACAGGACGACCAACGTGGTGCTGCCCGTCGTCGGCTACTGGGGCGCCCTCGACCGGGTGCCGACCCGGGTCGAGCAGGACCTCGCGGTGACCGCCCTCGACGAGGGCGGGTCGCTCGGCGACCTGGTCGACGGCATCTACGACCGTCCCGAGTGGGCCGCTCACGTCACCTGACGGCCCGTAGACTGCCTGTTACATCCAGCCTCGGGAGTCCCCTCATGTCCCAGCTCGTGCCCGCCAACCCGTTCGTCGAGCGCACCCCCGACGAGGAACGGACGCATCGCAAGCGCCGCCTCGCCGCCGCGTTCCGCATCTTCGGGCGCTTCGGCTTCGACGAGGGCGTCGCCGGTCACATCACCGCCCGTGACCCCGAGCGCACCGATCACTTCTGGGTGAACCCCTTCGGCATGAGCTTCAAGCAGATCAAGGCCTCCGACCTGCTGCTCGTGAGCCACGACGGCGACGTGGTGGAGGGCTCCTGGCCGGTCAACCGGGCCGCCTTCGCCATCCACTCCCAGATCCACGCGGCACGTCCGGACGTGGTGGCCGCCGCCCACTCGCACTCCAAGTTCGGCCGGGCCTTCTCCACCCTGGGCCGCACCCTCGAGCCCCTCACCCAGGACTCGTGCATCTTCCACGACGACCACGTCCTCTTCGACGACTACACCGGCGTGGTCGACGACCCGGCCGAGGGCAAGCGCATCGCCCACAGCCTCGGTGGGGCGAAGGCGGCCATCCTCGTGAACCACGGCCTGCTCACCGTCGGGAAGTCGGTCGACGAGGCGCTCTTCTGGTTCGTGACCATGGAGCGAACCTGTGAGGTCGAGCTCCTGGCCCGCGCCGCGGGCGAGCCCCGGATCATCACCCCCGAGGTGGCCCGCGCCACCCACGATCAGGTTGGCAGTGACCTGGCCGGGTGGTTCAGCGCCCAGCCCCTCTTCGACTGGATCGAGGTAGCTGAGCCCGACCTGGTCGACTGACCCGACTCGACATCGGGGTTACCACGGGGCCGACCCCCACGAGCGGCCCGGACGCGACCCGTAGGCGGGGCGGGTCCGCGGCCGGGGGCTGGTAGCGTCGTCGGTGCCGTCGACCCCACACGGGAGAGGCCCACCGTCGGGCCGCCGAAGGAGCAACTCCTCCCCGGAATCTCTCAGGCCCCCGGACCGTGTGGGTGAGGCGACGCTGGAAAGCGACCGGGGCGACCCGGTCCACCGACGGTGCAAGCCGGTCCCCCGGGCCCGGTGAACCTCTCAGGTGCCGATGACAGCGTGGGGAGGACGATCCGAGGTGCGCCCCTTGGCGCCCCCGACCCGACCGTCCGCCCGGAGGGCCCATGTCCGATCGCACCCACCTCGCCACCGCCGGCTCCGGCGTGCCCTTCTCGGCGCGCCACATCGGCCCGACGGATGACGACCAGGACGCCATGTTGGCGACCCTCGGCTACGGCTCGCTGGAGGAGCTGGTCGACGACGCCGTCCCTGGGGGCATCCGAGAGGCGGCGTCGCTCGATCTGCCGGCACCGGTCGGTGAGCCCGAGGCCCTGGCCGAGCTGAGGGTGCTCGCCGGGCGCAACCGGGTGCTGACCTCGATGATCGGCCTCGGGTACCACGACACCGTCACCCCGCCGGTGATCCGGCGCGGAATCCTGGAGAACCCGGCCTGGTACACCGCCTACACGCCGTACCAGCCCGAGATCTCCCAGGGCCGGCTGGAGGCGCTGTTGAACTTCCAGACCGTCATCGCCGATCTGACCGGCCTCGCCCTCGCCAACGCCTCGCTGCTCGACGAGGCCACCGCCGCGGCCGAGGCCATGACCCTGGCCCGCCGGGCCTCGAAGGCCGCCGCGGAGGCCGCCTTCGTCGTCGACTCCGGCTGCCACCCCCAGACCCTCGCCGTGGTCCGCACCCGAGCCGCGCCGCTCGGGCTCCGCGTCGTCGAGGCCGACCTGGCCGCCGGGCTGCCCGATGGCGACACCTTCGGCGTCCTGGTCCAGTACCCCACCACCACGGGCCTGGTGCGCGACGACGCCGCCCTCGTTGCCCGGGCCCACGACCGCGGTGCGGTCGTCGCCGTGGCCGCCGACCCGCTCGCCCTGTGCCTGCTGCGGCCCCCGGGGGAGATCGGCGCCGACGTGGTGGTGGGCTCGGCCCAGCGCTTCGGCGTCCCCATGGGCTTCGGCGGCCCCCACGCCGGCTACATGGCCGTCCGCGAGGGCCTCCAGCGCTCGCTGCCGGGCCGCCTCGTCGGCGTCTCAGTCGACGTCGACGGCGCCCCCGCCCTGCGCCTGGCGCTGCAGACCCGCGAGCAGCACATCCGCCGCGAGAGGGCCACCAGCAACATCTGCACCGCGCAGGTGCTCCTCGCCGTGATCGCCTCGTCCTACGCCGTGTACCACGGGCCCGACGGCCTGGCGGCCATCGCCGAACGGGTGCACCGCGTGGCGCGCACCCTCGACGCCGGTCTGCGCGCCGCGGGCGTCGAGGTCGTCCACGACGCCTTCTTCGACACCGTGTGCGCCCGCGTCCCCGGTCGGGCCGATGAGGTGCTCACCGCTGCGGTCGAACGGGGGGTCAACCTGCGCCGGGTCGACGACGACTGCGTCGCCGCATCGGTCGATGAGACCACCACCCTCGCCCACCTCGACGCCGTGCTGGGTGCCTTCGGTGCCGAGGTCCGGGCCGAGCAGCTGAGCGGTGAGCTGGGTGACACCCCGCCCGCCGTGGCCCCGGAGCTGGTGCGCACCTCGGCGTTCTGCTCTCACCCGGTCTTCTCGTCGCATCGGTCGGAGACCTCGCTGATGCGCTACCTGCGGCGCCTCTCGGACCGCGACATCGCCCTCGACCGGGCCATGATCCCGCTCGGCTCGTGCACCATGAAGCTCAACGCGGCGGCGGAGATGGAGCCCATCACCTGGCCCGGCTTCGCTGCGATGCACCCCTTCGCCCCGCTCAACCAGGCCCAGGGCTACCTGGCCCTGATCGACGACCTCGAGCGCTGGCTGGTCGAGGTGACCGGCTACGACGCGATCTCGCTGCAGCCCAACGCCGGCAGCCAGGGCGAGCTGGCCGGCCTGCTGGCCATCCGCGGCTACCACCGGGCCCGGGGCGACGAGGGCCGCGACGTGTGCCTGATCCCCTCGTCCGCCCACGGCACCAACGCGGCGAGCGCGGTCATGGCCGGCATGCGCGTGGTCGTCGTGGCCTGCGACGACGACGGCAACGTCGACCTGGCCGACCTTCGGGCCAGGATCACCGCCGCCGCCGGCGCCGTCGCCGCGCTGATGGTCACCTACCCCTCGACCCACGGCGTGTTCGAGGAGGCCATCGGCGAGATCTGTGCCGCGGTCCACGACGCCGGCGGGCAGGTGTACCTCGACGGCGCCAACCTCAACGCCATGGTCGGCCTGGCCCGCCCCGGACGCTTCGGCGCCGATGTCAGCCACCTCAACCTCCACAAGACCTTCTGCATCCCCCACGGCGGCGGGGGGCCCGGGGTCGGTCCCGTCGGCGTCGGCTCCCACCTCGCCCCCTACCTGCCGACCCACCCGCTGGTGCCCGAGTGCGGCCCGGTGGGCACCGGTGCCGGACCGGTGGCCGCCGCGCCGTGGGGATCGGCGGGCATCCTGCCGATACCGTGGGCCTACGTGCGGATGATGGGCGGTGAGGGCCTGCGGCGCGCCACCCAGGTCGCCATCCTCAACGCCAACTACACCGCCGCGCGCCTGGCCGACCACTACCCGGTGCTCTACGCCGGGCGCAACGGCCTGGTGGCCCACGAGTGCATCCTCGACATCCGGCCCCTCACCAGGGCGACCGGCATCACCGTCGACGACATCGCCAAGCGGCTCATCGACCACGGCTTCCACGCTCCCACCATGAGCTTCCCGGTCGCCGGCACGTTGATGGTCGAGCCCACCGAGAGCGAGGACCGGCGCGAGCTCGACCGCTTCTGCGACGCCCTCATCGCCATCCGGGCCGAGGTCGACGACCAGCCCGGACTGCTGCAGGGCGCGCCGTGGACCGCGGAGTCGGTGCTCGCCGACGGGTGGCAGCACCCCTTCACCCGGGCCGAGGCGGCCTTCCCCGGCTCGGTCTCCCGGGCCGACAAGTACTGGCCGCCGGTGCGGCGCATCGACGGCGGCCACGGCGACCGCAACCTGGTCTGCTCCTGCCCCCCGGTCGAGGACCTCGCCTGATCGGGCGGAACGGTCGCGCCGCCGCCGGCAGCTCAGCCTCCGCCCTGCGGCTGCTGGGACCGGATGAACGCCTCGAGGGCCTCGGCCATGGGCCGGAACACGGGGGTGACCTCGGTCGCGCACCCGTCATCCACCTCGGCGCTGGGATCGGTGAGGAACTCGATCAGGATCATCTGACCGCACTCGGGTTCGGGGGTGGTCGACAGCGGGTCGTGGCCGGCGGCACCCACCTCGACCAGGGTGGCCTCCGAGAGGTCCTCCTCGACGGCCTCGCCGTACGACGTCGGTGTGATGGGGTCGAAGGCGCCGGTGACGATCAGCGTGGGCACGTCGGTGGACACCGGCTCGAACGCCGCGTCGGGGGCGGCCTCGACGTCCCACACCGCGCACTGCTCCACGATCTTGGCCAAAGACACGGCCTGGGTGGCGGCGTAGGACGACACGTCGGCCGCGTCGTCCTCCACCTCGTCGATGTCGACGAGGGAGATCCCCTCGGCGCAGACGTTGGACAGGAACATGCCCGTGCTGGTCCCGCCCGGGTTGATCGTCAACGCGGCGGCCTGGAACAGCGGCGCGAAGTCCCCCGCCCCCGCGGCGGTGATCGCTTGGGGCAAGCCTCCGAGCAAGGGACCGATGTACATCGTGTTGAACAAGGCGTAGCTGACGAAGGCCGTCGTGGCCCGCACGGTGACCGTCTCACCCGAGGCGGGATCCTCGATCGCGACCTCGGGCGCCTGCTCTGAGCGCTGCAGGGCTTCCTCGACGCTCCCGTTCAGGTCAGGGTTGTCCCTGGCGCACTCGACCTCGGCCTCGCACGCCGCGATCAGGGCTGACAGGGCGTCATCGCCGTTCTGCGGCACGTCCTCGAAGTAGCTGACATCGGTCGGCACCGGGCTGTTGAGGACGAGCGACCGCAGCGAGTCGGAGTGGTCGCGGGCGTACTCCAGAGCGAGCCGGGAGCCGTACGACGTCCCCATCAGGTTGATCTGCTCGTAGTCGAGCGCCTGGCGGACCAGGTCGATGTCGGCCGCGTTGGCCGGGGTGCCGTAGGCCGACAGGTCGGTCCCCTCGGCCAGTGCGGTGTGACACTCCTCGGTCGCCGCCAGCACGACCTCGTCCTCGGCGCCCGGGTCGACGGTCACCTCATCGAGCTCCGGGCAGTCCAGGGCCGGATCGCTCTCCCCGATCCCTCGCTGATCCATGATGACGACCTCCCTCTCGAGGAGGGCGGGGGCGATGGATGCGAGCAGCTGGACCTGGGCCACCGCCTTCTGGCCCGGTCCGCCGGCCAGGAAGAACAACGGGTCCGACGCCGCGCCGCTCTCCTCGGTTGCTCCCGCCTCGGTCGTCGTCGTCGAGGAGCCAGACCCGCCCTCGGGCGCCGGCTGCACCGGGTAGACGGCCACCGCGATGTCGATCATGTCGCCGCTGGGGTCGTCGTGGTCGACGGGGACGGCCACTGTCCCGCAACGGATCTCACCTTGGAGCTCAGTGGGAGCCTCGAAGGGACACTCCCCCGCGGTGAGCTCGGGCGTCGGGAGCATCGACGTCGTCGCCGGCGGTCGTCGAACCCGAACCGGCCGTCGTGGTGGGGTCATCGGCGCCGTCGTCGTCGTCGCCGCCGTCATCGGAGCTGCACGCTCCCACGAGCAGGGTGAGCACGGCGATCAGAACCGCGCCGGTGCGCTTGGTCAACATCTCGGTCTCCTCCGCGCCCGGTCACCCCCGGCGCCTCGCATGGGCCCCGGATCTCCGGAACGGCCTCAACCTAGCCCTACGTCGTTCTAGGGAAACTGGGAAGCCCAGCGCCGGCTCCGAACCCCCTCGGGTGTGGGCGGAGGCGGCCCCGCGCCGACGGTCGCGGATCAACCCCGGGTGACGAAGGGGGTGGGGACGACCAGCGCGGGTACCGCCGTGCCCCGCACATCGATGGCGAGGCTGTCACCCTCGGCCGCGTCGGGGGGCAGGAAGGCCAGGGCGATGCCGTGGCCGAGCGTCGGTGAGAAGTTGCCGCTGGTGACCTCACCCACCACCTCACCGTCACGGAGGACGGCCTGACCCTCCCGTGGAGGTCGACGGCCCTCGATGCTGAGCCCACGGAGGCAGCGGGCCACACCCCGCTCCTTCTCCACGGCGAGCGCCTCACGTCCGATGAAGTCGCCCTTGTCCCAACGCACCACCCAGCCGAGTCCGGCCTGCAGTGGTGTGATGCCCGGACCCAGCTCGTGGCCGTGCAGCGGCAGGCCGGCTTCGAGGCGCAGGGTGTCACGGGCGCCCAACCCGGCGGGGATGAACCCGGAGCCGAGCACTGCGTCCCACAGGGCGGGCGCAGCCTCGGTCGGCACCGCCACCTCGACGCCGTCCTCGCCGGTGTAGCCGGTGCCGGCGACCACGCAGTCCACCCCGGACCAGGCGAAGCGGGCCACGCCGAAGCGCGGCACCGCGGCCGCCTCGGGGGCCACGGCGGCCAGGCGCGTGCGGGCCTCGGGGCCCTGGAGGGCCAGGATCGCCCGGGTGGCGGTGACGTCGACCGCCTCGGCGCCCAGGGCGCCGGTCACCCGGTCGGTGTTCGACGCGTTGGGCATCACGTCGAAGCGCTCGTCGTCGACCCACCAGACGATGATGTCGTCGAGCACGGATCCGTCGGAGGGGTGCAGCAGGTGGGTGTACTGGGCCCGTCCCGGCCCGATGCGGCCGAGGTCGTTGGTGAAGGCCCGCTGGAGCGCCTCGAGCGCATCAGGGCTCTCGACCCGCACGGTGCCGAGGTGGCTGACGTCGAACACGACGGCCCCCGTGCGACAGGTCTGGTGCTCGGCCAGGGTGCCGCCGGGGTAGCTGACCGGCATGTCCCACCCGCCGAAGGGCACCAGGCGCGCCCCGAGGGATCGGTGGGCGGCGTCGAGCGGGGAGGCGCGGGGGGTCACGGGCGGCGATGGTACCGGCCGCGAGACGACCCCCGGTCAGCGGGCCGGGCTCACCCTCCAGTGGCGATCCGTGGCCCGGTGGGGTGCACCGGTGCCGGTGCCGCCGGTTGCGAGAGGTCGAGCACGGCCGTGGGCCGCAGCTCGAGCACGGCAGCGTCGAGCTGGCCCTTGAGCCCGTCGAGGGTGACTAGGTTCAGGTTGAGCACGCCCTGGCCGTGCAGGCCGTTGACGACCTCGATCATCTCGGCGTCGTCGCGCACCAGCACCGCAGAGGTGCCGGCGATGACGAGGCGGGCGGCCGAGATGTCCTCACCCAGGTTGGTGCGCAGGTACTCGAAGGCGTCGCGCACCGACTCGAGCTTGATGCCTGAGTCGAGCATGGTCTTGATGAGCTTGAGCTCGAGCAGGTCGCGGTAGGAGTAGCTGCGGCGCGACCCGCTGCCCCTGGCATCCGCGAGGGTGGGGCGCACCAGGTCGGTGCGGGCCCAGTAGTCGAGCTGGCGGTAGGTGATGCCGACGATCTCCGCCGTGGCCTTGCCGCTGAAGCCCTCCATCGCACACGCCTTCCCTGCTGTCGGAGTATCACAGGGGCGTAGTTACGTGCCTGTGGGTTGCCCAACCTACGGGGCGGGGACCGATCGGTCAACGGGCACGCCCGGAGGATTGCGAGACCTCCCCCCCACCGCCTCGATCTCAGGAACCGAAGTCGTCGGGGGTGACGTTGTCGATGAACTCTCGGAACTGCTCGACCACCTCCTCGGCCTGCTCTTCGGGCTCGGCGTCGGCGTCGGCTTCGTCCTCCGCCTCGAAGCCAGCCTCGTCGAGCACCGACTCGGCCGCGTAGATGGGGATACCGACCCGGACGGCCAGGGCGATGGCGTCGGAGGGCCGGCTCGACACGCGGTGCACGCCGTCGGAGGCGTGCAGCTCGATCTCGGCGTAGAAGGTCCGGTCGCGCAGCTCGGTGACGACGATCGACTCCATGCTGACCCCGAGCTCATCGAGGAGGTTCCGGATGAGGTCGTGGGTCATGGGCCGGGGCGTCACGACCTCCTCGAGGGCGAACGCGATGGCGGTCGCCTCCGGTCCCCCGATGAAGATCGGTAGCACGCGCCTGGCACCCGAGCGCTCGCGGAGCAGGGCGATCGGGGTGTTCGACGGGAGCTCGACCCGTACGCCGACCAGATCCATCTCGACCATCGGAGCCACCCTACCGCCGGCCGCGGTCGTCGGCGGGGCGGACCCGTCGGCCGGGCTGTGCTACGCGAGGTGCGGGGCGAGGGCGGCGCGGAGGAGCGCAGCCCGGAGGCCCTGGCCGAGGCTGGCCAGCTCGGCCACGGTGGCCTGGGCCTCGTCGCGGGTGTCGCGGCTGCGCTGCTTCACCAGAGGCAGGACGAGCTGTTCGAGGAGGGCCGCCTCGCGCTCGGCCGCAGTCTTGAACATCCGCAGGTGTCGGGCCTCGACGCCGTGGGTCAGGAAACCGGCCGACTTCTGGGCGATGACGAGGTCCTCGCCGTCGTAGTAGGTGTCGGCCCCGACGGTGTGGCCGGCGACGAGGCCGTAGTCCACCAGGGAGACCAGCTGGGAGGGCTCGAGCCCGCTCGCCGCCAGCAGCTCGTCAGTGGTCAGGCTCACGGTGGTCGGGCTCTGGGCGAGGGGATCGGGCCCGTCGCCGACCTCGGATGACCGACCGGACCGGCCCCGGTCGGCCTTGGCCCGGGCCGCATCGGCCATCCAGATCGGCAGCGACGCGGTGTGCGGCACCGGGTCCTCGGGCGGGACCGGGTCGGGGGCAGAGGGGGCCTCGGCCGCCGACGCGAGCGCCTCCTGGGTGCTGGCGCCGGGCGCCCCACCGGCACCGGCACCGGACGCCCTCGTCGCCGGGAGGGGGCTGTCGGTCTCGACCTCCGCGCCCGCGTCGCCCTGCGGGTCGGCACCGCCCTCCTCGCGGCGCGGCACGGCGGCGGCGGCGCCGTTCCCGGAGCGGTCCGGCGCCGCCCGCTCGGCGTCGACGCCCTCGTCGAGACGGTCCTTGATCACCTTGAGGGGCAGGAACTTGTCGCGCTGCTCAGTGAGGATCCAGCGCAGGCGGCGGACGTCGCCCTCGTAGAACTTGCGGTACCCAGAGGGGGTGCGCTCGGGGTCGAGGAGCCCCTGGCTCTCGAGGAAGCGGATCTTGGAGATGGTGACGTCGGGGAACTCGTCCTGGAGCAGGCTCAGGACCTCACCGATCGACAGGTGGGCCCGCTCAGCCACGCGAGGCGCTCACGGCTCGGCGGTCTCGGGGCCGGCGACGAACACGAGCTTGAACTTGCCCACCTGAACGGTGTCGCCGTCGTTCAGGTCGCCCTGCTCGATGCGCTCGCGGTTGAGGTAGGTGCCGTTGAGCGACCCCACGTCGCGCACGACCAGGCGACCCTCCTCGCGCCGGACCTCGGCATGGCGCCGGGAGACGGTGATGTCGTCGAGGAAGATGTCGCTCTCGGGGTGACGTCCGGCGGTGATGAGGTCCTTGTCGACCGCAAAGGTCGACCCCGCGTTGGGCCCGGCCCGCACGACGAGCAGGCCCAGGGCGGGCAGGTCATCGAGGTCGATGCTGATCTCGTCGGCCGTTCCCGCGGGTGACTCCAGCGACAGCTGGATGGTGGCGCTGTCCTCGTCGTCGTGCGCGATGGGCGCGCCGCACGACGAGCAGAAGTTGGCCTCCGGTGTGTTCCGGTTCCCACAGCGATCGCACTCCACATCAGCCACTCGACTACTCCTCGATCAGGCTCCGGTAGCCGGCGTCGTCCAACAGGCCGTCCAGCTGGCCCGGGTCGCTCACCTGGATGACGCAGATCCACCCCTCGCCGTAGGGGTCCTCGTTGAGGCGCTCGGGCGCATCGCCGAGCTCGGCGTTGACCTCGACCACCTGGCCACTGACCGGTGCGTAGATCTCCGAGACCGACTTGGTCGACTCGACCTCGCTCACCGTGGCGCCCAGGTCGATGCTGCTGCCGGACTCCGGGACCTGGACGAACACGACATCGCCCAGCGCGTCCTGCGCGTAGTCGGTGATGCCGATGCGCACGAGCGGACCATCGACGACCCGCACCCACTCGTGGTCCTTCGTGTACCGGAGGTCCTCGGGGACGTTCATGGCCGCAACCTACCCCACAACAAGCCTCGACCTCTGCGGGAGGTTTGCCCTGCGGCGCCGGCGACGCCTCACCGGACCAGCTGGCGCAACCGGCGACCGTACTCCTGAGCTCGCGACCGGGCGGCGGCCTCGGTGGCGGCCTCGGCCCAGATGTGGGTCAGGGGCTCGGCCGGGTCGGGCAGGGCGAGGGCCCAACCGTCGTCGTAGAGCACCTTGACGCCATCGACGAGCACCAGGCGGTCGGGTTCGGCCCGCTCGACGAGCGAGCGCATGACCATGCCCTTCTGATCCCACGGGGTCACCACCGTCTCGCGGGCGATGTGGGGGCGGGGGAGGTCGTCGACGACGCTCGAGAGGCGGACGTCGTGGCGGGCGAGCAGCTCGAGCAGCTTCAGCAGGGCGGCGGCGGCGTCGAACGCGGGCAGGAAACCGGGGACGATGAACCCACCGTCGGTGCTGGCGGCGAAGCCCACGCCGGGCTCGTCCGCCGCGGCCATCAGGGCGGAGTAGGAGGTCTTGGCCTGCCGGACCGTCACGCCCGTGCCCTCGACCATGCGCTCGATGTGGATGCTGGCGGTGACGGGCACGACGATCGTGTCGCCGTCGACGTGCTCGGCGACCAGCCGCACCAGGGCCAGCAGCGCCTGGGTGTCGGTGAGCACCCGACCTTCGTCGTCGACGAGGGTCAGGCGCTCCCCGTCGGGGTCGAGGACGGCACCCAGGTGGGCCCCGGCGGCAGTGACGAGCGACGCGGTCCGCTCGGCGCTGCGCTGGCCGGCGAAGGCCATGGCGCCCTGGGTCGAGGCGTAGGGATTCACCGCCAACACGTCGGCGCCGAGCTGGGCGAGCACCGTCGGCATGGTGAAGGACGTCGAGCCGAAGCCGTAGTCGGTGACGATCTTGAAGCCGCCGTCGCGCACGACGTCGAGGTCGACGGTGGCTCCCAGCGCGGTCGTGTAGTGCTCGAGGACCCGGGGTGGGAAGTCGATGTCGCCGATCTCCTCGGCCGGCACCCGCCGAAAGTCCTCCCGGGTGAACTGCCGCTCGATCTTGCGCTGGGAGGCCTCGGATATGTCGAGGCCCGAGCCGTCGACGAAGCGGAAGACGACCGAGTCGGGATCGTCCGCGTCGAGGCGCACGGTGATGCCGCCGGAGGCGACCGGTTGGCGGACCGCGAAGCGCGTCACCGGCACCGATGCCACCTCGAGGTCGAACACGTTGACCCCGGCTGCGTTCAGGCCCGCCATCAGGGCCCGCTTCAACATGCGCGCCGCCCGGCTCGAGTCCCGCGAGGTGACGACGGTGGTGCCCTTGGGCAGCGTGGTGGCCCACGCCATGGCGATCCGCGTCGCCAGCTCGGGGGTCATGTCGACGTTGGCCAGCCCCGACACACCCGAGCCGCTGAAGAGGCTCCGGGCCCCGCGCGTCTCGAGGATGATCGAGGAGTTGACGGTGGCCCGGGCCTCGATGGTCTTGAACGGGTACACCTTGACCCCGGCGCCCACGACGGCCTCGTCGCCCACGAAGCACTCGTCGCCGAGCACCGAGCCCTCGTCGAGGCGGGCCCCCCGGCGCACCTCGCTGGAGCGGCCGACCACCGAGCCCCGGAGGCGGGCGCTCTCGCCCACGTAGACGTTCTCGTGGATGACGGAGCGCTCGACGATGGCGTCGCCGCGGACGCGCGAGTTGCGGCCGAGCACGGCGTAGGGGCCGATGCGGGCTCCGGCGCCGACCCGGCAGCCGGGCCCGATGACCGCGGTGCCGACGATCGTGGCCTCGGGATGGACCTCGGCCCCCTCATCCAGCCAGACGCCGTCGCGCAGGGCGAAGCCGGGTACGTCGAGCTTCACCGTGCCGTCGAGCACGTCGCGGTGGGCTCGCACGTAGGCCTCGAGCGTGCCCACGTCCTCCCAGTACCCCTCGGCGACGGCGCCGACCATCGTGCGCCCCTCGGCGAGGAGCTGGGGGAACACCTCGCCGGAGAAGTCGACGGGGCGGTCGGGCGCGATGTGGTCGAAGATCTCGGGCTCGAGGACGAAGATGCCGGTGTTGATCGTGTCGCTGAAGACCTGGCCCCAGGTCGGCTTCTCGAGGAACCGTTCGATGGTGCCATCGTCGCGGGTGATCACGATGCCGAACTCGAGGGGGTCATCGACGGCGATCAATCCGATGGTGGCCAGGGCGCCCTTGGCCTCGTGGGCGGCGACGACGGCCCCGAGGTCGATGTCGGTGAGCACGTCGCCGGAGATCACCAGGAAGCGCTCGTCGAGCACGTCCTTGGCGTTGCGCACCGAGCCCGCCGTGCCGAGGGGCTGCTCCTCGGTGGCGTAGGTGATCTCGACGTCGAAGTCGGATCCGTCGCCGAAGTAGTTGCGGATCTGGTTGGCCAGGAAGGCCACCGTCACCACGATCTCATCGTAGCCGTGGCTCCGCAGGAGCCCGACGATGTGCTCCATCATCGGCCGGTTGGCGATCGGCAGCATCGGCTTGGGCGTGTGGGAGGTGAGGGGCCGGAGACGAGATCCCTCGCCGCCGGCCATGATGACGGCCTTCACGGAGCCGAACCTATCGGGCCGTCGCGGTGCCCTGGTCCGGCGGGCCGGTGATCCTCTCGGCCCGTCCTTCTCGCACGGCGCGTAGCCCGAGCGGCACGTAGAGCGCGAGGGCGATGTAGGCCAGGACCAGCCCGGGGACCGTCGTCGCCCAGGCGATCCACAGGGCTTGGTCGCGCCAGAACAGCTCACCGTTCGAGGCCAGGAACATCGGGAAGGCCCACATCAAGAAGAAGGTGCCCGCCTTGCCGCACCAGGTGACGTCGATGCGCCGAGCGCCCGCCGCGGCGAGGCCGAGCGTGGCCAGGGTGACGACGACCTCGCGTCCGAGCACCAACCCCGCCACCCACAGCGGGATGCTCCCGTCGATGATGATGGCCACGCCGCCGACGAAGAACAGCAGGCGGTCGGCGACCGGGTCGAAGACCTTGCCGACGGTGGAGACCTGGTCCCAGCGCCGGGCGATGAAGCCGTCGACCCAGTCGGTGGCGCCGAGGGCGCCGAGCAGGCTCGCCGCCCACACCCGGTCCTCCTGACCGAAGAGCAACCACAGGAACACCGGCAGGCACGAGAGCCGCACGAGGGTGATGAGGTTCGGCAGGGTGAGGACGCGGTCCTCGGCCTCGCTCGGCGCGTCGGGCTCGGACTCGGTCGTGACGGACGGCACCCCGCCAGCCTACGGGGACCGGCCGTCCGCCGGAGCGGCCGGGCGTTCCCCCCCGACGACTGCCGTCCCCTCCGACCGTCGCTGCCGTTCTCCTACTGTTCGGGCCATGAGCACGCTCTTCAGCCGCATCATCGCCGGTGAGATCCCGGGCCGCTTCGTCTGGCGGGACGACCGCTGCGCGGCGTTCCTCACCATCGCCCCCCTGGCGCCCGGCCACGTGCTCGTGGTGCCGGTCACCGAGATCGACCACTGGATCGACCTGCCGCCCGATCTCCTCGGCCACGTGATGGACGTGGCCCGCACCATCGCCCGCGTGCAGCAGGAGGCCTTCGGGCCCACCAAGGTCGCGGTGCTGGTCGTCGGCGAGGAGGTGCCCCACGCCCACGTGCACCTGGTGCCCTTCACCCGGCTCGACCAGCTCGACTTCGCCAACGCGGAGGTGGACCCCTCACCCGAGGACCTCGACGCCGCGGCCGAGCGCATCCGTGAGGGACTCCGGGCCGCCGGCGCGTCGGGCGTCGCCGGATGAGGGCCCCGGGCGGTGCGTCTACTCGGCGGGCCCGACCAACAAGATGATGCCGGCACCTCGGTACTCGACGTCATAGGAGCGCGCCTCCAGGCCCGCCACCGCCTCGTCCTCGTCGCGCCTCTCCCAGAGGGCCACGCCGTCGTCGCCGGCGGCGGTGGTGTCGAGCAGCACCGCCCGGGTCTGAGGCCTCCACTCCCTTCTCGGCGGTCCGGCGGTGATCTCATGGACGCTCCTGCGCTCGGCCACGAGCGACGCCAGCTGGGGCGACACGGTGACCCCGCCACCCGCGTCGATCTCGTCGAGTCGCTCGACGGCCTCCATGCGGGCCCCGTCGGCGGCATCCTGGCTGCCCCAGCTCCAGGGCTCGTTGAACGGTGAGGCCGGCGCGACCTGCACGAAGGTGGCGGCGCTGGCGAGCACCATGGCGCCCACGACGCGGTGATCGACCCGGATGCGACTCACGCTGGGTTGACCGATGCGGGCCAGGGCGACGATGGCCGCCAACACCATGGGCACCAACGCCAGCAGGAGCACGGTGGGGAGCCGATCGGCGCCCGGTGTCGGACCCTGGGCCTGGCGCACCGCCTCCTCCCCCACCAGCCCGAGCCAGAGCGGAGGGAGGGCGGGCAGGGCAAAGCGGGGCACGACCAGGGGGAGGAAGAGCAACGGCCCGACCAGCACGACCAGGGCGCCGACGTTGGGCTGGAGGATCAGGTCGGTGACGAGGCGGAGCGGGTCGCGGAGCACTGCCAGGGGTGCCTGGCCGCGGGCCAAGACGGCCTCGGTGGCGGTCAGCGGCCCTCGGGGCACGACGGGGCTCACGATGAGGAGGAAGGCTGCGGTCCAGACCGCTCCGACGAGCGCGGTCAGCCCCCCGGAGCGGCGATCACCCGAGCTGATGGCCAGGATGCCCGAGGCCACGAGCACCAGGCCGACGTCCGCGCGCGAGAGCAGGGCGACGGCGACGCACGCGCCGTAGGCGACCCACCGACGCCGCTGGCCGAACCAGGCCGCCCAGGCAATGGCCGGGACCGCCGGCACCACGGCGCTCCAACCCGAGAGGTTGGCGGTGTAGAGCACCGGGGCGGCGCCGTAGGCGAGCATGAGCCCCATCGTCACGCCGAGGCGCAGGCGGGCCACCTGGCGAGCCATGCGCCAAAGCGGCACCACCGCCAGGCCGAGGGAGGCGGCCTGGGCCACGGCCAGCACCCCGCCGATGGGCAGCCACCGCCCGATCCAGAGGAGGGGCAGGGAGGCGAACGCCCACTGGTCGGTGACCATGTTCCCTCCGGCCAGGGACGAGACGCTTCCCCGGCCGCGGTCGAGGTTCCAGGCCGCCTGGGTCCACGCCGCCAGGTTCGGGCCCCCGTCGAGCTGGCGCTGGACGGCCAGGCCGATGGCCAGCAGGATCAGCGAGAGCAGCCCCGCCGTCAGCCAGGGCAGGGTGCGGTCGACCCATGGGGTGTCGAGGCGGGCCCGCCAGCGCAGAGCGGAGGCATCGAGGCGGCGGCGCAGGCCGAGCCGTCGCTGTCCCCCCGTCACCCGGCGAACCCGGGGAGCGCACGATCCCCGATCGCTGCGGTGGGATCGACCCGCTCGATGAGGCCGGGGCCCTCGTTGCGCACGTTGCCCACGTCAGAGCCGATCGGGCGCAGCACCGTGATCGCGTCCGGCGCGGGGACGAGCAGGCGCTCCAGGGCCTCGATGTCGTCGTGGCCAGGATCGAGCCACTCGTCCCACGCCGAGGCCGGGAGCACGACCGGCATCCGGTCGTGGATCGCGGCCATCGGTCTGTTGGCGGTGGTGGTGATGATCGTCGTCGAGCGCAGCGCCTCGGAGCCGTCGCGCACCGGGCCCCGCCAGCGCTCCCACAACCCGGCGAAGGCGAAGGGCTCATCGTCGGGCCGGTGGACGAAGTAGGGCTGCTTGAGGCGCCCGCCCGGCACCTCGGCCCACTCGTAGAAGCCGTCGGCCGGCACCAGGCAACGTCGCGACCCGAACGCGGCCTTGAACGCCCCCTTGATCGCCAGGGTCTCAGCGCGGGCGTTGATCATGCGGCTGCCCACCTTCGGGTCATCGGCCCAGCCCGGCACCAGCCCCCAGTGGAAGGCATCGACGCGCCGTGGTCCACCGTCGGCGTGGACCACGAGGACGTCGTCGGTGGGGGCCACGTTGTAGCGGGACCCCGGGTCGTCGGGCACGTCCCCGCCGGCGCCGAAGTAGGCCGCCATGTCTGCCGGTGAGCTCGTTGAGACGAAGCGGCCGCACACGGGCGGGACGCTACCCGGGTCCGCGCGGGCCACGGTCGTCGCCATCGACACGTCCGGGCGTGCCGTCGTGTTCGCCGGCACCACGGTCGTCATCTCGCTTCTCGGCATGATGGTGATGAACATCAGCTTCGTCACCGGCCTGGCCGTCGGGGGGGGCCAGCGTGGTGGCCCGAGGGCACCGACCCGGCCGAGCTGGCGACCATCACCACCGTCCTCGAGGACGACCGGATCATCAAGCTCTTCGGCACCGGGTTGGCCACCGCCGTGCTGCTCGACGCCACGGTGGTCCGCATGCTCCTGGTGCCGGCCACCATGGAGCTCCTCGGCGACCGCAACTGGTGGCTGCCGCGCTGGCTCGATCGGATCCTGCCCAAGGTCGACGTGGAAGGCCACGTCGCGGAGCCGTCGAGCGGACCCGAGGACCCCGATCCGAGCGAGGACCCTCCGCCCCGCGAGCTCGAGCCGGCCTGACCGCTCGTCCGGCCCGCGTTCTCGCCCGCGGGCGTCGGGCGAATCGTGGGCCGGCCGACGTCGAGGGTTGCGGACGGACCGGCGGGGTGGGTCAGTCCGTCCGCAGGACGACGTTGTCGACCACGCCGTTCAGCTGGTCGGTCGACGTGACCGACTCGCCGCTGGCGGACAGCTTGCCCCCGATCGACAGCGGCACGGTCGGGCGGGACGGCGCCATGTCGCCGGTCGGGCCCGTCGCGGAACGGGTGACCACAGTGGGCGTGCCGTCGTCGGCCCAGGTCGTGACCGCGATCGACACCGTCGAGCCGTCGCGGACACACCGGACGCGGTACCACCGACCGGGCTGCACGCTCATCGAGGCGGTCACGAACACCGCGCCGACGGAGCCCTTCACCCGGCAGCTGGGCCGACGAGCGTCGAGCTGGAGCTTGTACTGGCTGAGATCGTCGAAGAGGCCCCGCTGCACCAGGTTGTCCCCGTTGTCGGTGCTGCCCACCGCTCCGCTCTCGGAGGTCGCGTCAAGCACCACGTCGGCGCCGAACTCGAAGCGACCG
>NZ_DATLXO010000075.1:0-21791 GCF_035575815.1 Iamia sp. | reverse complement strand
GTCGTTCCAGGCCGTCAAGCACCACCTCGCCGACGCTGCCCTGCGCCTGCGCTTCGCCGCCCCTGCGGTGTACGGCGCAGCGTGGTCGGTCGCCACCGACCAGCCCACCGCGGCGCGCGACGTGTCGATGGCCAAGGCCCTCGCCTCCGACGGCGCACGCGGGGCCGGACGGGCCGCCCTCCAGTGCCACGGTGCCATCGGCTACACCGTCGAACACGACCTGCACCTCTACCAGAAGCGCGCCGAGGCCCTGGCCCGCTCCTGGGGCGACGCCGCGTGGCACCGGCAACGGGTCGCCCGCGCCCTCGGGATCTGACGCGGGGTCGTGCGCTCGTGGCCCGCCAGCCACGGCAGCCGCCGGCCGCCTCGACTCGGTCACCTGACCACCAGCCCATCGTCTCTCCAACGGCGGAGTGCGCCTTCAGCACGCAGTGGCTCGGCGGAGGGCCTCGCACAGGCGGGCCATGCATTCGGGCGACAGCGTGGTGATCCGCTCCGCGCACAGCGCCGGGCGCAGCCGAGCCACGTTGTCGGCCGCGAGCACGCAGGGGCGAGGCATCCCGTCGGAGCTATCCAGGGCCACCTCGGTGGGGATCCCTCGGATGGTCGTGGTGGCCGGCACGGCCAGGACCCGGTTGAGCACCGGAACCGCCTCGTCACGGGTGATGATGCAGTAGGGGCGACGGGTGCTCGCCGGCTCCTCGTACCACCACACCTCGCCGCGGGCTACCACGAGGTGTGCGACCGGCGCTCCTCGGCGTCGAGCTGGCGGCCCAGCTCGACGGTGGCGAGATCGGTCTGGGCATCGAGGTCACCCCACTCGTCGGGCGTGCCGGGCGGGATGCGCCGGTAGCCCTCGGCGATCTGCTCGCCGATCCGGGCGTCGAGATCGTCGGCCAGCACCTCGCTGACCGCGTCCCGGATCAACGACGACCGGGAGACGCCCCGCCGTCGGGCCAGGTCGTCGAGGGCGCGCACCAGCTCATCGCTGAGCTGGACCATCGTCTGGGTCCGGGCCATGGGCCTATGATAGCCCTGTGGTCGGCCGGTCGGTGTTCCGCAGCTGACCTGACGCAGCGTCAGGTTAGGGTGGGGGGCCCAGCCGACCAGGAGCAACCGTGTCCGAGGCCTACATCGTCGACGCTGTCCGCACCCCCGTCGGGAGGCGCAACGGCGGGCTGAGCCAGGTTCACCCGGCGGATCTCGGGGCGCTGTCGATCCGGGCGCTGCTCGATCGCACCGGAATCGACCCCGGCGCGGTCGACGACGTGATCTTCGGCAACGTGGACTCTGTCGGCGGCCAGGCCGGCGACATCGCCCGCACCTGCTGGCTGGTGGCCGGGGGCCCCGAGCACGTGCCCGGCACGACGGTCGACCGCCAATGCGGGTCGGCCCAGCAGGCGGTGCACTTCGCCGCTCAGGCCGTGATGGCCGGCGTCAACGACCTGGTCGTGGCGGGCGGCGTGCAGCAGATGTCGCAGATCCCGATCAGCTCGGCCATGACCCTCGCGACCGACCTCGGCTTCCCCGACCCGTTCTCAACCTCGCCCGGGTGGGTCGAGCGCTACGGGTCCGGCGAGGTCAGCCAGTTCCGAGGGGCGGAGCTGATCGCCGAGCGGTGGGACATCAGCCGCGACGACATGGAGGAGTTCGCGGTCGAATCCCACATCCGGGCCCTGAAGGCCACCGCCGACGGGCGCTTCGACGCGGAGATCGTGACCGTCGATGGCCTGGCCCACGACGAGGGGCCCCGGGAGCCGAACTGGGAGAAGATCCGGAGCCTCCCGACGCTCGTTCCGGGCGGGCGGGTCACCGCCGCGGTGGCGAGCCAGATCAGCGATGCGTCGGCGGCCCTGCTCATCGCCAGCGAGCAGGCGGTGGCCGATCACGGCCTCACCCCCCGGGCCCGCATCCACCACATGAGCGTGCGGGGCGACGACCCGATCTTCATGCTCACCGCGCCGATCCCCGCCACCCGGCACGCGCTGGAGAAGACGGGGCTCGCCATGGCCGACATCGACGCGGTGGAGATCAACGAGGCCTTCGCCTCGGTGGTGCTGGCGTGGGCCCAGGAGCTCGAGCCCGACATGGCGACGGTGAACCCCAACGGCGGGGCCATCGCCCTCGGCCACCCCCTCGGCGCCACCGGTGCCCGCCTGATGACCACCCTGCTCAACCACCTCGAGCAGACCGGTGGTCGCTACGGGCTCCAGACCATGTGCGAGGGCGGGGGCCAGTCCAACGTCACGATCATCGAACGCCTCTGACACCTTGCGGATGCATCGACGCGGCGACCGGTCGGGTCGGTCTACGCTCTCGGCCCATGGCGCGTGAACCGGCCGATCCGGTGAAGCCTCCTGTGCGGACCACGCTCCCGCCGAGCCGGTGAGCTATCCGCCCCCAGGTCCTCCGCCGGGCTACGGCCCGGCGCCCTACGGCGCTCCGCCCGGCTACGGCGGCTACGGCTACGGGCCCGTGCAGCAGGAGCACCCGCAGGGCACGACGATCATGGTCCTCGGGATCCTGGGCATCGTCCTGTGCCAGCTCACCGCCCCCGTGGCGTGGGTGATGGGCAACAGGGTCCTGGCCGAGATCGACGCCGACCCACAGCGCTACTCCAACCGCAGCAACGTCCAGGTCGGTCGCATCTGCGGCATCGTCGGCTCCATTCTGCTGGGGGTGTCGGTCGCCTTCGTCGTCATCTACCTGGTGTTCATCGTTGCTGTCGTGGCGGGCTCGTCGACCTGAGCCGCGCGGCGGCGCAGCTCAGCGGCGGGGGCGCAACAGGACCTCCTGGGTCACGGTGGCCACGTGGGTGCCCGACGCGGTGAAGACCTCCCCGACGGCCAGGCCCCGTGACGACATGAGGCCGTGGCAGCGCATGGTGTGGAGGTGCCACTCATCGGCGCGCTGGGGCCGATGGAACCAGATGGCGTGGTCGAGGCTGAAGCCGGCCAGGTCGTCCCAGTCCGAGCTGTGGCGGGGATCGAGGGCGTGGGCCGCGTCGGTGGCCAGGTCGTCGGAGATGTAGGCGAGGGCGGCGGCGTGGATCGCGGGGTCGGCGTCGGCGCCGAGGGGAGCGGCGCGCATCCACGCCGCCACCTCGCCGGGGACCTCGTCGCGGCCCAGGGTCCGTCGGTCGTAGAACGAGCTCCAGGAGCTGCCCTCGATGGCGTCGGGGCCCGACACCTCGGGGAGCAATGCTGTCTGCACCTCGGGGGCGTCCTCGTCGACCTGGAACGAGGCCGACAGCGACAGGATCGCCCCGACGGCCTGGCGGGCTTCGACGGTCCGGGTGCAGAACGAGCGCCCGTTGCGGGTGCGGGCCACCTCGTAGCGCACCGGCTCGGCCTGATCGCCCCGCCGGATGAAGTACGCGTGCAGCGAGTGCACCCGGTATCCGGGCTCCACCGTCGCCGCCGCCGCCCCCAGGGCCTGGGCCACGATCTGACCCCCGTAGAGGCCGCCCCAGGGATAGGTCGGACCGGTGCCCACGAACGTGTCGGGCCCGTGAGGTTCGAGCGCCATCATCGCGGTGAACGAGTCGGTCGCATCGATGGCAGCCATGGTCCACCGACGCTACCGAGGCGGCCCCGTCGACCGAAGCCGAGCCGTCCGTCCCTCGTCCCGCCCCTGCTCCGCCGCCCCAACCGGCCTACCCGGCCCAACCGGCCCAACCGGCCCAACCGGCCGACGTCCGAACTGGTAGCGAAATCGGGGGCCGGGACACCCGGATCCGCTCCCAGTTCGGGTGGTCCTGGCGAACTGGTAACGAAATCGGGGGCGGGGGCACCCAGATCCGCGACCAGTTCGGGCGGCTCGGCGAACTGGTCGGGAGATCGGGGGCGGGGACACCCGGATCCGCTACCAGTTCCGAGGGGCCTCAGCCGAGAGGCGTGTCCAGGCAGGCGAGGCGGTCGCCGGCGGTGCCCGCCTCGCCCTCCTCAGTGGCGGTCTCCATGGCCTCGTGCACGATGATCGAGGCCGGGGCGCCACCCTCGTCGAAGGTGAACGGAACCTCGGCGGTGGCGGTGCCGGAGCCCTCGGCGTCGGTCATGACGTCGAGCCACACCTCGTTCTCGGGGTTGGCGTAGGCCGGGTCGACCGACGGCTCGTCGGGGGTCGCAGCCGGGTCCACCTCGTCCTGGTAGTGGGGCCCGGCGTCGTCGCCGGTCGGGCCGCACGGGTCGACGTGGGCGTGCACGGCGTACCCCCGGTCAGGCTCGAGCCCGGTCACGTCGAGCTCGAAGGTGGTGCCGTCGTCCTCCCCGGCGATCGTGACCGAGAGCTCGGCCCCGTCGGGCGCGCCCTCCGCGTAGGCGAAGGCGCCGTCGGCTTCCTCAGGCGCCGCCAGTGTGCCGCTGAACGTCTCACCGTCGTTGGCCTCGTCCCCCGACCCGGCGTCGTCGTCGCCTGCCGTCGCCTCGGCATCGGGGACGGCCTCGTCGCCCTCATCGTCGGAGCACGCCGCCCCGGTGAGCAGGAGCCCGGCGGCCGCCAGGGCGGCAACGCCACGGCGGGTCCGGCGGCGGGCGGACGGAGAGTTGTCGGAGCGATCATGAGAAGAGGTCATGGGAGAGGTCCTTCCCAGGATCGGGTTGCCCACGCATACCTCGGCGGGACAGCGGCGGGGGCGCTGACGTACTGGGTAGCGAGATCGGGAGCGGGCACCCGGATCCGCTACCAGTTCGGGGGGCGCTGGCGCACACCCCGGGGCGGTCAGCGGCGGGGGCGGAAGAGGTAGTGGCTGACACCGAAGTCCTCGCCACCATTGTGACCCCAGAGGGCGGCGCACCCGGCGAAGAACGCCCACCAGCGGCGCACCTGGACCTTCCCGACGAGGCGGTCGAGCTCGCTGCGGTGCTCCTCGAGGTTGGCGAGCCAGGCCGACGCGGTGCGGTGGTAGTGCTCGCCGCCGAGGAACCAGTGGTCCAGAACGGCCAGGTCGTCCTGCAGGTGCAGGAACAGGTCGTCGCTCGGCATCAGGCCGCCGGAGAAGAAGTGGCGCGCCATCCAGTCCCGGCTGTTGTCCGCGTCGTACCGGAAGCACACGTCGCGCCCGCTGAACACGTGGGTGAAGAACAGCCCGTCGTCGGCCAACCAGCGTGAGATGCGCTCGAAGAGGGCGCCATGGTTGCGCACGTGCTCAAGCATCTCGACCGAGACGACCCGGTCGAAGGGCGCGCCCTCACCGTGATCGGCAGGATCGAAGGCGGAGACGTCTGCGGTGATGACCGCGATGTTGTCGAGGCCGCGATCCGCGGCCTGCTTCTCGATGTGCTCGCGCTGGGTGCGGGAGTTCGACAGGGCGACGATCTGCGCGCCCGGATAGCGGGCCGCGGCCCACAGCGTGAAGGAACCCCACCCGCAGCCCAGCTCGAGGATGCGCTGGCCGTCGGCCAGGCGGGCCCGCTCGCCGTAGAGCTCGAGCATGGCGGCCTCCGCCCCGGCCAGGTCATCGACGCCCGACGGGTAGTAGCACGAGGAGTACTTGAGGTGCGGCCCGAGGGTGGCCTCGAAGAACCGGGTCGGCACCTCGTAGTGCTGCTCGTTGGCCTCGGTGGTGTGGGTGGCGACCTCGCCGGCGCGCAGGTCGGCGACCAGGGCACGGAAGCGGTCACTGCGCTCGTCGGGGGTGCCGGCGCGCTCGGTCCGGAGCCGCTTCGCGACCCGGGCCCGGCAGGCGGCGTGGAGCACCGGCGTCGGGACCAGCCCGACGTCGAGTGCCGTGAACGACAGCGTGCTGAGGGCGTCGGCGATGGTTCGCCGGTCGCGCCCGTGCCGCTCGCTCACGAGCCGTCACCGCCCGGCTTCACGGCCAGGGTCTGCACGACCGACACGTAGTCCTCGGCGTAGGCGCCCTCGCAGTAGCAGAGGTAGAACTCCCACAGTCGCTGCAGGGCGTCGTCGTAGCCCCGGGCGGCGGCGTCGTCGGATCGGGCCGCCAGTCGCTCGTTCCAGATGGCGAGGGTACGGGCGTAGTCCTGGGTGAAGTGGTCGACCTGCGTGACCCGCATGTCGGTGTGGCGGGCGAAGCTGCGCTCGATGACCTCCACCGACGGGAGGCACGAGCCCGGGAAGACGTAGCGCTTCACGAAGTCGCTCGAGGTCTTGGCCCGCTCGTAGCGGTCGTCGGGCACCGTGATCGCCTGCAGGGCCATCTTCCCGCCCGGGCGCAGCAGCCGGCTGCACGTCGAGAAGTAGGCGTGGTGGTCGCGCCAGTCGACGGCCTCGATCATCTCCACCGACACCAGCCCGTCGAAGGTGCCGTCGCCCTCGCGAGCCAGCAGCTCGCGGTAGTCGAGCAGGGACACGTCGACCAGGTGGGACAGGCCGAGGTCAGCCATGCGCTTGGCGGCGAGGGCGTGCTGCTCGCGGGAGATCGTGCAGGTGGTCACCCGCAGCCCGCGCCCCGCGGCCCGCTCGGCCAAGCCGCCCCAGCCGGTGCCGATCTCCACCAGGCGGTCGCCAGGGGAGAGGTCGAGCAGGTCGAGCAGGCGGTCGAACTTGGCCTGCTGGGCCGAGGCCAGGTCGTCGACGCCGTCCCACAGCCCGCAGCTGTAGGCCATGGTCTCGGGGTCGAGGAACAGCTCGAAGAAGTCGTTGCCCAGGTCGTAGTGGGCCTCGATGTCGCGCCGGTCGCGCTCGAGGCTCTCGGGCCGCAGCTTGCGGGCCCGATCCGCGATCGGGCCGGTGACGGCATCCCAGCGGGTGCGGATGCGATCCAGCGGCTCGAGGTTGCGGATCGCCAGGCGCACCAGACCGGTGAGGTCGTCGGTGTCCCACCACCCGTCGATGTAGCTGCCACCCAGGCCGGAGCTGGCCCGGGTCGTGACCTCCCGCCACACCGCCGGGGTGCGGAGGCGGATCGTGACGTCGAGGTCCGTGGGCTCGCCGTAGGCGTGCACCGACCCGTCGGACTCGATCACCGTCAGGCGCCCACCCTTTAGGCGGCGGAGCAACGGGCGCAGCACAGCGCGGGCGGCCCGGTCGGCCGGGGTGGCCACGCGTCGCACCGGGCGGGTGCCGGTGGGGCGGATCGCCCCGGCGGTGTCGGTCGCGGTGGTGGGGCGAGAGACGGTCGCGGTCATTCAGGGCTACGGTGGGGGTGGTGGCGGAAGGGGGCTCCCTTGCGCCAGAGGTGCAGGGCGTTGCGATAGATCCCGGCCGACACCCGGTGCGAGGGCAGCAGGTGGCGGCGCAGGGTGTCGGACATCGACGTTCGGTCCAAGCGGCGGCGCCGGAGGTCGAGCCGGGCCGAGAAGACGAGCTCGTCGCTCTCGTCGCGGCGCCGGTCGTCCATCCGAACGGTGAGGTGATCGGCGCCGGGCGGCGAGAAGCGGATGAGGTGGTCGAGGTCGAGGTCCATGAACGGCGAGACGTGCAGCTCCTTGGCGAACCGCACTCCCTCCGCCTCAGCGGCGGCCGGTGGCGGAGCGGGCAGCACGTAGGCGTGACGCTCGTGCCACGGCGTGTTGGTCACCTCGGCCATGAGCGTCTCGACGCCCGTGTCGTCGGGGTCGAAGCAGAAGTACAGGCTGATCGGGTTGAAGCTCCAGCCCCAGTGGCGGAGGTGGGTCAGCACCCGGATCGGCCCGGGGGAGGGGGCGCCGGTCGTCGCCGTGACGGTGCGGCGGACAGCCGTTCCCAGCGCCACGTCGCGATCGCCGTGCATGTCGCGGCGGCGGTAGCGCACCGGCGCCGGGCGTCGGGTCGACCAGAGCGGGTGGGCGTCGAACGCGTGGTCGAGCTCGTCGAGGTCGAGGTAGGCCATGACGATCGGCTGGCCGAAGCCGTGGCCGACGTCGATGTGGCGGCGGTGGCCGAGCGTGCCCTCGTAGAGCGCGCTGTGCCCGGCCGGCGCAGTCGCGTCGCCGTCTCGGACCGGCGTGGGGGCCGGGAGGGTGCTCACCACCTCGTGCTCCCGGGGTCGATCCGCTCGCACACCTGCTCGGCGGCACGGGCCCCGTCCTCGTGGAAGCCGTAGCTGGCCCACGCACCGGCCCACCACACCCCGCCGCGCCCCTGCATGCGGGGGAGGCGACGCTGGGCGGCGATGGCCGGGCCGTCGAGCACGGGGTGGGCGTAGTCGTAGCGCCCGAGGATCGTGTCGGGGTCGATCTCGTCGTCGCGGTTGAGGGTGACGCAGACCGGGGTCTCGACCGGCAGGCGCTGGAGCCGGTTCATCAGGTAGGTGACGGCCACCGCCCTCCGGGGCTCGGCCGGCAGGTGCACGTTCCACGACGACCAGACCGCGTCGTGGCGGGGCAGCATCCGCCGGTCGGTGTGGAGCACAGCGGGGTTGGGCTGGGTGGGGACGGCGCCGAGGACCTCGTGCTCGGCGGCGCCGGCGTCGACCATCACCCTCAGCGCGATCGGAGCGGGGACGGCGAGGACGACGGCGTCGAAGCTCTCCGGCTCGCCGTCGGCGACGCGGATCTCGATGCCGCCCTCGGGTCGGCGGCACACCTCGGTGACGGGGGCCTTGAGCCGCACATCCTTCGCGAAGCTCGCGCTGATGGCGGTCACGTAGGACCGTGACCCGCCGGCCACGGTGCGCCACTGGGGGCGTTCGCCGAGGCTCAGCATCCCGTGGTTGCGGAGGAAGCGGCAGATGGTCGCGGCGGGGAAGTCGAGGACAGTGGTCGGATCGGCCGACCACACCGCGGCGGTCAGGGGGACGACGTAGCCCTGGCCGAAGGAGACCGGCAGGCGGTGGCGGTCGAGGAAGGTGCGGAGCGTCTCGTCGCCGTCGGCTTCGCCTCGGTCGACCGCCTCGAGCAGCTTGGTGCCGGCCCGGTGCCAGCGGGGGATGTGGGAGAGGAGGGCGGCGTGGGCGACGTGCTGGTGGGGGTGGAGGCGACCGGCGGAGGCCGACCGGGCCCGGAGGCGTCCGGGAGCGGTGCCCCACTCGACCCCGGTGCGCTGGTCACTGACCGAGAGGCTCATCTCGCTCGGGTCGGTGGCCACGTCGAGGCGGTCGAGCAGGGCGGTGAAGCGGGGGTAGGTGCGCTCGTTGCACACGATGAAGCCGGTGTCGACACCGAACGTGCGTCCCTCGACCTCGACATCCACGGTGTGGGCGTGGCCGCCGAGGCGGTCGGCGGCTTCGAAGAGCCGGATCTGGTGGTGGCGGTGGAGGTGGTGAGCGGCGACGAGACCGGTCACCCCCCCTCCCACGATGGCGATGCGCACGATCGGTGTTCGGCCCTCCCCGCCCTGTGGATTGCCCAACGGTGCTGGCCCCGTCCCCTGGCCACCCCGGTCATCCACATCCGCTCGCGACGGAGCCCGGTGGCGCGACCTGGCGGCTCAACCACCAGATCGCGCCACACCTCTCCGGTCGGTCAGGCGAGGTGAGAGCCCACCAGGTGGGAGAGGGCCACCGCCGCGGAGGTCGCCACGTTGAGCGAGTCGACGCCGGGGGCCATGGCGATGCGCACCGGCTCGATGCCGGCGACGGTGAGCGTCCCGGCGGTCAGACCCGGGCCCTCGGCGCCCACGATGACGACGAGACGTTCGCCCGGCGCGACGGGGGCCACGGCGGGCAGCGCGGTGGACGCGCCCGGGGTGAGGGCGACGACCCGCCACCCTTCGGCGACCAGGGTGGTCAGCAGCCCGGGCCAGGCCGCGGCCCGAGCGTGGGGCACGCCGAGCACGTGGCCCATCGACACCCGGACGCTGCGGCGGTAGAGCGGGTCGGCGCAGGTGGGGTCGAGCACCACGGCGTCGACCCCGAAGGCCGCCGCGTTGCGGAACAGCCCGCCGAGGTTCTCGTGGTCGTTGACGCCCTCGACGGCGACCACGGTGGTCGCTCCGGCCAGCACGACATCGGTGGCGACCGGCGGGGGACGATCGACGGCGGCCACCACCCCCCGGTGCAGGTCGAACCCGGCCGTGGCGCGGAGCACTGCGGCCGGCGCGGTGTACACCGCGGCCCCGAGGGCGGAGAGGGCCCGAATGGCCGGGGCCATGCGCTCGAGGCGGCGCTCACCGACCAGCAGCGACCGGGTCCGCGATCCGTAGGGCGAGGCGGCCAGCGCCTCCACCGCCAGCGGGCTCTCGACGATGAACACGCCCCGCTCAGCCTCGAAGCGCTTGCGCAGCTCAGGGTCGGTCAGGGTCCGGTAGTCGTCGAGGCGGGGGTCGTCAGAGTCGTCGATGCGGACAGCGGGCACCGGCTCAGGATGTCAGAGCCGCAGCCGCACCCCGAAACGGGTCGGGCACCCCGAAACTGCGTACCTGAGTCGCGCCCGGCGCGACTCAGGTACGCAGTTTGGTTCAGCCGGCGTGGGTTCAGTCCGGGAGGTAGGGGGCGTAGCCGTCGAGGGTGCGCAGGATCGTGTCGCGGTCGGCCGAGGGCAGGCGCAGCACGCACTCGTCGACGCCGAGCGCGGTGTAGTGGGCCAGCTTCCCGGGGTCGGCCCGGGTGCCGAAGGTGAGGACCTTCAGCGCCGCCGGGTCGCGCCCGGCCTCGGCCATCGCGGCCCGGAACCGGGGCACCGCCTCGGTGAGCCCGGCCCCTCCGATGGGGATCCAGCCGTCGCCCCACCGCTGCACGTGGCCGAACACCGTCGGGCTGGCCATGCCGCCCAGGTGGACGGGCACGCCGGTTCGGCTCACCTCGCCGCCCGCCCCGTCGGGCCGAGTGACGGACTGCACCGGCTTGGGCCACGCCCACGACGGGTTGAGGGTGACGTGCTCGCCTGAGTACCGGGCGACCTCATCGGCCCACAGCGCCTGCATGGCCTGGACGCGCTCGGCGACCACGGCGCGCCGCTCGCCCATGGCCACGCCGTGGTTCTCGAGCTCATCGGCGTTCCAGCCGAAGCCGACGCCGAGCTCCAGGCGCCCACCCGAGAGGTGATCGAGGGTGGCGACCTCCTTGGCGGTGATGATCGGGTCGCGCTGGGCGGGCAGGAGTATGCCGGTGCCGAGCCGCAGTCGGGTCGTCGTCGCCGCCGCCCATGCCAGCACCACGAAGGGGTCGAGCGTGCGCTTGTACATCTCGGGCAGCTCGTCCTCGCCGGTCGGCGGCGGGGTGCGGCGGCTGACCGGGATGTGGGTGTGCTCGGGGATCCACAACGACGCCACGCCCCGCGCCTCGAGCTCGGGCGCCAGCTCCCCCGGGGCCCAGCTCCGGTCGGTCGCGAACAGGGTGACGCCGATGTCCACGGATCGCGACCCTACCCCTCCCGCCGGTAACCTGACGGGCCGTCAGATCCTGTCCGAGAGGGAGTCGCCGCGTGTCCGAAGGCATCTGTGAGGGTCGTGTCGTCATCGTGACCGGGGCCGGACGGGGGCTCGGCCGGGGCCACGCCCTCGAGCTGGCCCGCCAGGGGGCCAGTGTCGTGGTCAACGACTACGGCCGCGAGCTCGACGGCACCCCGAGTGTTGACAACCCGGCGCACGAGGTCGTGGCCGAGGTCGAGGCGCTGGGGTCCGTCGCGGTGGCCAACGGCGACGACGTGGCCGACTGGGATGGGGCTGGCCGCCTGGTGGCCCAGGCCCTCGACGCCTTCGGCCGGCTCGACGCGGTCGTCAACAACGCCGGGGTCGTGCGGGACCGCATGTTCGCCAACGCCACCGAGGACGAGTGGGACGCGGTGATCCGCGTGCACATGAAGGGCCACTTCGCCCCGGCCCGCCACGCCGCCGCTCACTGGCGCGACCGCTCCAAGGCGGGCGACGCCGTCGACGCCCGCATCGTGAACACGACCTCCGGCGCTGGGCTCATGGGCAGCGTGGGCCAGGCCGCCTACTCGGCGGCCAAGGCCGGCATCGCCGGACTCACCCTTGTCCAGGCGGCCGAGCTGGGTCGCTACGGCGTCACCGCCAACGCCCTCGCCCCGTCGGCCCGCACCCGGATGACCGAGGGGCCCTTCGCGGCGATGATGGCGCCGCCCGAGGACCCCGACGCCTTCGACGCCATGGACCCGGCGAACGTCTCACCGCTCGTCGCCTGGCTCTGCTCGACGGCCAGCGCCGGGGTCACCGGGCGGGTGTTCGAGGCCGAGGGCGCCAAGATCAGCGTGGCCGACGGCTGGCAGCACGGCGCGGTCATCGACAACGGGGCGCGTTGGCACCCTGCGGACCTGGGCGTCGCGGTCCGCGCGCTCCTGGCCGAGGCGCCGGCACCGGCCCCCGTCTACGGGGCCTGAGCCAGGCTTCGGGTGGTTCAGGCAAGTCAGCTGAGGCGCTCGAAGATCATGGCCATGCCCTGACCACCGCCGACGCACATGGTCTCGAGGCCGAAGGTCCCATCGGTGTCCTGGAGGCCGTGGATCAGCGTGGTGGCGATGCGGGCCCCCGTCATGCCGAAGGGGTGGCCGACGGCGATGGCCCCGCCGTTGACGTTCAGCTTGTCCCAGCTGATGCCGAGGTGCTTGGCCGACGGGATCACCTGGGCCGCGAAGGCCTCGTTGATCTCCACCAGGTCGATGTCGTCGATGGTCATGCCGGCGCGGGCGAGGGCCTGGCGGCTGGCCTCGATGGGGCCGACACCCATGATCTCGGGGTTGACGCCGGTGACGCCGGAGGCCACGACGCGGGCCAGCGGGGTGAGGCCCAGCTCGGCGGCGCGGGTGTCGCTCATGACCACGACGGCGGCGGCGCCGTCGTTCAGCGGGCAGGCGTTGCCGGCGGTCACCTTCCCGTCGGGCCGGAACACCGGCTTCAGACCGGCGAGGCCCTCGGCGGTGGTGCCGGCGCGGATGCCGTCGTCGCGTCCGACGGTGACCTCGTTGCCCTCGTCGTCGGTGGTGACGACCGGGGTGATCTCGTGCTCCCAGAAGCCGTTCTCCAGCGAGGCGGTGGACCGCTGCTGGGAGAGGGCGGCGTACTCATCCATCTCCTCGCGGGAGACCCCCTCGTACTCGGCCACGTTCTCGGCCGTCTCGCCCATGGCGATGTACACGTCGGGCAGGCCCTCGGGGGCTTTCCAGTCGCCCTGGTCGCCGGCGGCCCGGGCCGCGGTGCGCGCCTCGGCATCGGCGTAGCGGGGGTTCTTGGCCCCGCCGACGTCGGCCATGCCGTTCAGGAAGCGGCTGACGGTCTCGACGCCGGCGGCCACGAAGACGTCGCCCTCGCCGGCCTTGATGGCGTGGGTGGCCATGCGGATGGCCTGCAGCGACGACGAGCAGTAGCGGTTGATGGTGACGCCGGGGACGTCGGGCATACCGGCACCGATGGCGACGATGCGGGCCAGGTTGAAGCCGGACTCGCCGGCGGGCTGGCCGCAGCCGACGATGAGGTCCTCGACGCTCTGACGATCGAGCTCGGGGACCTGGTTCAGGGCGGTGTCGACGATGAAGGCGGTGAGGTCGTCGGGACGCTCGTTCTTGAGCGAGCCCTTCATGGCCCGACCGATCGGGGTGCGGGCAGTGCTGACGATGACGGCTTCGGGCACGAGGGCCTCCTCACGGCGGGGACGAGACCGGTCTAGCCGGTCGCCCGCAGGGGGCGGAAACGCCCGGCCGCGCCAAACGCCCGGCCGCGCCACCGGCCGGCCGTGGCGGTCGGCCGAGCTGAGCAGAAGAGGCCGCGTCGGTGCTCGTCGCGGTGGGCGGGGCCCGCCGGCCCCGGAAGGGCGCGGGCGGCGGGGTGAGGACGAGGGGGAGGGTCGATCCCGCCGACGTCGTGCACCGGGCCGGGCCCCAAGGGGGGATGGTCAGGCGCGCGCCAGACGGGCGGCGACGTCGGACCACAGGGCGCGCACGCTCGGTGCGGCGGCGTGGCGGGAGAGAACCCGGGTCCGCAGGTCCCCACCCAGGGCCCGGCGGGCGTGAGGCGCGGCGAGCAGCGCCTCCACCCGCTCGGCCAGTCCGTCGCCGTCGAAGAGCTCAGCCACGCTGATGTCGTGGTCGCCGTCGGGGATCGCCTCGGTCAGCCCGCCGCTGCGGAACCCCACAACGGCCACCCCCCGCGCCCCGGCCTCGAGGACGACGAGCGGGAACGGATCCTGACGGGACGTGAGGGCCAGCAGGTCGAACCCGGCGAGCCACGGGCCGGCGTCGTCGACCTCGCCGACGAAGTGGACCCGGGAGTCGAGGCCCCGCAGCGCCACGTCCGCCGCCGCCCGCCGGTCGTCGCCGGGACGGTCGGGTCCACCGACCCACACGAGGTGGACGGGCCGTCCGTCGATCCGGCGGGGGAGGCGGCGGGCCAGGTCGAGGAAGAGGTCCGTGCCCTTGCGCCACCCGATCGCCCCGCACCCGCCCACGACGAGGGCGTCGTCGGGCACCAGCAGAGGTCGGCAAGGGGTGACCGGCGTCAGGCCGTGGGGGGCGAGCCCTGGGACCCACGCATGGTGCACGGCCACCCGGTCGGTCGGCAGGCCGAGGTCGTCGACCAGGTGGGTGGCGACGGCGCGGGAGACGGCGACGATCACCGCGGCCCGGTCCAGGAGCTGGCGAGCGCCCCCGCCGTCGAGCGACCGCCGCACACCGATGGACATCTCGTGCACGTGGGCGACGAGCGGGGCCCGGCGGGCGGGCCGGGGGAGGGCGGTGGCCATGCGCACCGCCGCCGCCCCGTTGGCCCACACCAGGTCGGGGGGGCCGGGATCGGAGCGGACTGGCCGGCGGGCCAGGCCGACTCCCACCGCTGCCCGGTCGCCCAGCGGGCGGGCCCTAGGACCGAGGCGGGCTGCGGCCCGGCTCGCCAGATCCGAGGCCGGTCCGAGCACCCGGACCGACGCCACCCGGCCCAGCTCGTCCTCGACCGGCCCGCCCCGGCCGAGCACCACGCGGGTCCGCTCGGGGTCGATGGCGCCGTCGACCCCGAGCTCGTCGAGCAGCGAGGCGAGGATGCGCGGCGCTCCGGTCCGCGATGCGTCGCGGGCGACGGCGAGCAGGGCTCGGGGGCGGATCACGGCGGGATCCCGTTCGCGAGGGTGGCGGCGGCCTCGATGTCGGCCCACAGGGCCGGGGCCACCAGCGGCGTCGTGGCGCCGGTCGCGGCGCGCGCCTGGTCACCGGCGAGCAACCGGCCCCGATCCGGCGCCGTCAGCAGCTCGGCGACTTGGGTGGCGAGGACCTCGACGTCCAGGTGGTCGACGCGGAGCGAGTCCTGGCCCGCTTCGGCCAGCAGGGTGGTGCCGGGGCGGAAGCCGACCACGGGAGTCCCCGCCAGGGCGGCCTCGACGGCGACGAGGGGGTACGGGTCCTCTCGCGACGTCACGGTGAGGATGTCGGCCGCGGCGAGGCGCAACGGGGCGTCGTCGACCTCGCCGGTCAGGTGCACCCGCCCGGTGAGGCCGCGCAGCCCGATCTCGTCGCGCACGTCGGCGGCGGTGCCGTCGCCGCTGTCGCCGCCGATCCAGGCCCAGCGGACCTCTCGCCCGGCGACCTCGGGCCCGACGGCATGGGCCAACGCCACGAACAGGTCGGTGCCCTTGCGCCACCCGATCGTGCCGCAGCCGACGACGAGGGCGGCACCGGTGTGGTCGGGGCGGGGGTGACGAGCCGGCGGGCGCACGGGTTCGGGGTGGCGGCGCACCCGGCGGACGGGCAGTCCGAGGCCACCGGCGCCGACCCGTCGGGAGACCAGGTCGGCCACTGCATCGGACGGCACCACGGTCAGGGCCGCGGACGCGGCGAGAGCGGCCAGGTGCGCGGACCCGCCGAGGGCGTCGAGCACCCCATCGAGCTCATGGAGGTGAGCGACCACGGGCGGCGCCGGCCGAGGTAGGTAGGGCAGGGCCCGGAGCGAGGCGGCCGAGCTGGCGATCACCACGTCGACACCGGCGGCCGGGGCGAGGGCCCGGCGCAGCCAGGCCCGCTCCGTCGGGCCGCTCCAGCGCGGGTGGCCCAGGACCGACGCCGCCTGACGGGTGTTGAGGAGCGCGGGGGGAAAGGCTCGCACGGTCCCGATCTCGGCGAAGGCGTCGGCGAGGGGGCCGCCGGCGAGCAGCACCGTGGTGACCTCCACTCCCCGCTCTCGGTGGGCCCACCGCAACAGCTCGAGGAGGGTGGCGGGGGCGCCGGTGCGCGAGGCGTCGTGGCCGATCGCCAGCAACCGCCTGATCATGAGCGTCGATCTCGCGTCGGGGGTCGTGGGCGGGGAGCCGGGCGGCGCACCGGGGTATCGTCGCGTCAATGTGGGCGTCGGGGCGATCGCGGGACGGCCGGTGACCGGCGGGTCCCGTCGGGCGCTCGTCACGGGCGGCTCGGGTCGACTCGGACAGGCCGTCGTGCCCGAGCTCGAGCGGCGGGGGTGGATGGTGGCCGCCCCCGGGCGCGGTGCCCTCGACATCACCGACGCCGACGCGGTGCGCGCCGCCGTCCTCGACCTGCGCCCCGAGGCCGTCGTCAACCTGGCGGCGTGGACCGACCTCGAGCGGTGCGAGATCGACGAGGACGCGGCCCACGCCGTCAACGCCGAGGCGGTGCACCACCTCGCCCGCGCCGCCGCCATGGTCGGGGCGCGGCTGTGCCAGGTCTCGACCGACTACGTCTTCGACGGGGAGAAGGGGACGCCCTACCTCGAGGACGACGCCGTCGGACCGCTCTCAGCCTACGGGCGCAGCAAGTGGGCGGGAGAGGTGGCCGCCGGTCCAGAGGCTCTCGTGATCCGGACGGCCTGGCTGGCCGCACCGACCGGGCCGAGCTTCGTGGCCGCGGTGCTCGCGGCCCTCGACCAGCACGACCGGGTGTTCCACCACGACGACGAGCAGACGGCCAGCCCGACGAGCATCGTCGACCTGGCCCCTGTCCTGGGTGGCCTCGTCGGCGACGGCGCCACCGGCGTCGTCCACGTCACCAACGCGGGGTCGGCGACCCGCCACGAGGTCGTTCGCCACCTGCTGGCCGTCGCCGGGTGCGACCCGGCCCGGGCGGCGGCCCTGCCTGCGACCCCCGATGGCCTCCGGGCTGGGGTCCGGAGGCCGCGATCGTCGGTGCTCGACGGGGCCCGGCTGCGCGCCGAGGGCCGACCGGCGCTGCGCTCCTGGCAGGAGGCGTTGGCCGAGCTGGTGATCGACAGCCGTCGGGTAGGTCGGTGAACGGGTCGGTCGGTGACCGGGCGGCTCAGGCGCGCCCGCGGGGGAGCCCGAGGCCCCGCTCGGCGATGATCCCGCGCAGCACCTCCGAGGTACCGCCGTAGATCGTGGTGACCTGGCAGTGGCGGTAGGTCGCCTCGATCCGGCCGTCAGCCGCCGCCCCCGGCTCGCCGTGGCGGCGCAGGCCCTCGGCCCCGAGCATGTCGATCATGTCCTCGGCCGCCCGCTGGTAGTGCTCGGTCGTGTAGAGCTTGGCCATCGTGCCCTCGACGCCGGGGAGGCCGCCGGTCGAGGCGAGCCACGCCGCCTTCCACCCGAGCAGGTTGGCCACCTCGTTGCCGACCGCCGCGTGCGCCAGGCGCTCACGCACCGACGGGTCGTCGATCCGGCCCGTGTCGCGGGCCCACGTGAGCCCGTGGTCGAGCAGGCGGACGGCCTCGCCGTACCAGGCTGAGTTCCGCTCGAACACGAGCGCCGTCATCATGACCTTCCACCCTCCGTCGACCTCGCCGACGCGGTAGCGGTCCGGCACGTGCACGTCGTCGTACCAGGTGATGTTGGTGCGTTCGCCGCCCATGGTGTGCACCGGCGTGACGCTGATGCCGGCTGAGTCCATCGGCACCACGAACATCGTCAGGCCCCTGTGCTTGGCGACCCCGGTGTCGGTCCGGGTGAGGAGGAACACGTACTGGCTCTCGTGGGCCAGCGTGGTGAACATCTTCTGGCCGTTGACGACCCACCCGCCTGCGGGGCCCCCGTCGAGGTCGTCGTGCCAGACGGCCTTGGTGGCGCAAGCGGCGACGTCGCTGCCGGCGTCGGGCTCGCTGTAGCCCAGGCAGATCATGACCGCACCGGAGAGGACCTTCGGGATGATCTCGCCCTTCTGCCAGTCGGTGCCCTCGTGGAGCAGCGTGTGGGCGACGAGGGTGGCCACGCCGAGGCCGTCGACCGGTGCCCCCGACAGGTACATCTCCTCGGTCAGGGCGTTCATCTCGAGCGACGAACGACCCTGGCCGCCCCACTCGGTCGGCCACCCGGCGGAGATCCAGCCCTCGGCGGCCATGGCCCGGTGCAGACCGCGGTCGTGGATCGTGCCGGTGGTGTGGGCGTCCTCGATCACCTCGTCGGTGACGTGGCGGCTGAGGAAGTCGCGGGCCTCGGCCCGGAAGGACTCGACCGCGTCGGGCAGGCGGAACTCGAGGCCCTCGAGCCGGGGGCGCGCCGGTCGGCGCCCGGGGTCGATGGGGCCGAGGACCGCCGAGTCGGCCTTCGCCATCGGGGCCCCGACGGGGCCGAAGCAGCGGTCTGCGACGTGCAGCAGGTCGAGCCGCGGGTCGCCGGCGAGCAGCTGGGTGGCCTTGGCCCGGCGGAAGTAGAGCTGGACGTCGTACTCCTCCATGAACCCGTAGCCCCCGTGGACGTGGAGCGACGCCGAGGCGGTGCGCCGGGCGACATCTGCGGCCAGGGCGAACGCCATGGCCGGCAGGACCTCGGCCTCGGGCTCGTCGCCGTCGAGGGCCCAGAGCGCCTTGCGGGCCAGGAGGCGGGCGCCCTCGGTCTCCGTCGCCAGGTCGGCCAGGCGGTGCTGGAGCGACTGGAACGAGCCGATGGGCACGCCGAACTGGTGGCGCTCGGTGGCGTACGCGGTGCCCAGCTCGAGCGCACGCGCGGCCAGGCCCACGAGCCACGACGCGGTGAGGGCGCGCCACTCGTCGGCCAGGCGGGCGTGACCGGCTGCGGCCTCGGTGCCGGTCGCCACCACGGCCAGGTTGCCCTCGACGTCGAGGTCGACGTCGGCCGCGGCCAGTGAGCTCAGGGTCGTGGGTCGGGCGGCGACGGTGGGGTCGGGTGCAACGAGCACGAGGCGATCGCCGTGGAGGACCAACACGCCGCGGGCGACGGCGGCGAAGGCCACGAGCGACACCCGGCCGTTCGCCGCCGGACGGGGTGAGGTGGTGAGCACCGCGCCCTCGGCCACCGCGGCGGCAGCCTCCGCCCGGCCGTAGCGGGCGAGCGCCCTCCCGGTGACGGCCACCTCGACGACGGGGGCGCTGGCCAGGGCGGCCCCGCACTCCTCGACGGCGACACCCAGGTCGGCGAGCGTCGACCCGCCCCCCCCGGCCTCCTCGGGCAGGGTCATGGCCGGGACGCCCATGGCCACCAGCGCGCTCCAGAGGGTGGGGTCGAACCCCGTGGCCTCCGCGGCGCGCACCTCCTCGGAGCCTGAGAGCTTGGCCAGCAGGCGGGCAACCCCGTCGCGGATCATCTCCTGCTCGTCGGTCAGCGTGAGGTCCACGCCCCCGATGCTAGAACGCGTTCTAGTTCGACGCCCACCCGGGCCCGCACACGGGCGCGACCCAGCGGCTCGGGTCCCTGCCTCTCAGCCCGTCGCCACCTCGGTCGGGACGGGCCAGGGGTTGGGGGCGCAGTCGCCGATGGAGATCGTCTGCTGCATCATCACCGGAGCCGGCGTGCCCGGCGCCGGGCACTCCACGTGCCCGTGGCCCAGGGTGTGGCCGAGCTCGTGGGTGACGACGTAGCGCCGGTAGTCGGCCAGGGTCAGACCCGTGGGGGCGGCACCGGTGAGCCAGCGGTCGAGGTTGATGATGGCGCGGCCGACCACCGCGCACGACTGCTCGCCTGCGGTGTCGAGCGGGAAGCACAGCCGGTCGGTCGTCGCCGGCGTGGCCAGCGTCACCACCAGCTCGGCCTCCCCCGCCACCCGCTGCAGCGAGATGCCATCGGCGGTGGTCCAGCCCCGGGGGTCCGACAAGATCTCCTCCACCCGGTCGCCGAAGCGCCCGGCGTCGATGCCTGAGCCGTCCTCGACCTCGACCCGGTAGGTCCGCACGGTCCCCTCGCCGACCACGGGACCGGTGGCGGGGGCGGGGGCGGGGACGAACCGCCCGGTCGGTGTGGTCGTGGTCGTCGGGGCTGCGGTGGTCGGTGGCGCAGTGGTCGTCGATGGCGCGGACGGCGCCGGGTCGGTCGTGGCCCCGGCGGGGGTGGGTCGGGACGTGGCGCGCCCCTCGGGGCTCGGGTCGGACGAGACGACCGCCGTCCACGCCAGACCCAACCCTGCGAGGAGCAGCACACCGAGGGCGAGCACGCGGCGGTGGGTGAGCTGGGCGCGGGTCGGTCGGCGCATCGCGCACCAGCGTGCCACGATGACGGCCATGGAGACGATCGGCCGCCGTTCACTCATCGTCGGAGCCGCCGCCGCGGTCGCCGCCCTCCGCCTGAAGGGGGCGGCCATGCCGCTGCCCGTGCCGGGCCGCCAAGCCCGGCTGGTCGACGACCCCTTCACCCTGGGCCTCGCCACCGGCGACCCGACGTCGTCGGGCTTCGTGGCCTGGACCCGCCTCGCCCCTGATCCGACCGCCGGTGGCGGCATGGCGCCGGACCCCGTGGCCGTCTCCTACGAGGTGGCCTCCGACGCCGGCTTCGCCCAGGTGGTGCGCACCGGTGAGGTCACCGCCATCGGCGATCTGGCTCACACCGTGCACCTCGACGTCGGTGGCCTGGACCCCGCCTCGGAGTGGTGGGTGCGGTTCACCGCCGAGGGCTTCGACAGCCCCGTCGCCCGAGCCCGCACGCTGCCCGACGGAGGGACGCCGCCGCTGCGGTTCGGGTTCGTGTCCTGCCAGCGGTACCCGAACGGCTACTACACCGCCCTGCGGGGCCTGGCCGAGGAGGACTGCGACCTGTGGCTCCACCTCGGTGACTACATCTATGAGACGCCTGGCACCGGTCCGGTGCGCTCCCACGGCGATTCCGAGGCCGTCACCCTGAACGACTACCGGAACCGCTACGGCACCTACAAGTCCGACCTCGACCTCCAGGCCGCGCACCACTCCGCCCCCGTGGTGCCGGTGTGGGACGACCATGAGGTCGACAACGACTACGCCGATGAGGTCGGTGAGAACGACCAGACCCCGGCGGAGATCCGGGCTCGACGCACGGCCGGGTACCGGGCGTGGTTCGAGCACCAGCCGGTGCGGCTGACGGCGCCGACCGGGCCCGATCTCCAGATCTACCGGCGGTTCGCGTGGGGCGACCTGGCCACCTTCCACATGCTCGACGATCGCCAGTACCGCGACCCACCGCCGTGCGGGGGCGAGCTGGCCGAGTGCCCCGAACGCCTCTCCGGCGATCGCAGCATGCTCGGCACCGAGCAGCGCAGCTGGCTCGCAGACGGCCTGGCGGGGTCGGGCGCGGTGTGGGATGTCGTGGGCCAGCAGGTCGTGTTCGTCCCGCTGCCCTTCGGGCCCCTCTACAACAACGCCCAGTGGGACGGGTACCCCCAGGAGCGAGAGCTCGTGTGGGACCTGCTCAAGACCCGGCCCAACCCGGTGATCGTCACCGGCGACATCCACGCCGCCGGGGTGGCCCGCCTCCACGAGGACCTCGATGACGTCGACACGCCCCGGATCGGCACCGAGCTGGTCGGCACGTCGGTGTCGTCGACCTTCAACCCGGCGCTCGTCGACGCCGCCGAGGCCCTGATCTCATCGCTGCCCTACATCGAGTACGTCAACGCTGGCCAGCGGGGCTACACCATCGTCGACCTCACCGCCGAGCACATGCGAGCCGAGTACAAGGTGGTCGACCAGGTGACCTCGCCAGGCGGCACGATCTCCTCCGCCTACGTCCTCGAGCTCGACGCCCGGGCGGCGACCGAGGTCCCGATCGGTGATCCCGGCACGCCTCCCGGCGATCCGGGCACGCCGCCCGGCGGACCCGGCGGACCCGGCACGCCCGGCGGACCCGGCGGACCCGGCACGCCCGGCGG